>JAABSR010000052.1 GCA_011390245.1 Campylobacterales bacterium | reverse complement strand
TATGGTAGTTGCATTAAAGTGTGTTCCATCTTCTCTCCTTTTGTATTTTGAAGCTTAAATTAACGCAATCCCACTTAAGCATAAATTAATACAAGCAAGAATAGAAATACATAAGAAAATTAAAAGGAATCAAATAGGATTATTTTTTATTTGTTATCTTATACCCACAAGCCTCTGCTATCTCAAGAGCAGCTTTTCTCACATGGTCGTAGTAGTTCTGATATCGCTCTTTTAGTGTTGCAAAATCGTGTGTATCATCCGTAGCACTTGCTAGTGCAGAAGCATTGGGTAGAGAGTTTTTGAAGATGATAGTCTCATTTTGTGCTGCAAGTATCTCTAGTTCTTTGTGATGTTTTTGATACTGCTCCAATCTCTTATCTGTCTTGTTTAGAAGTATGCCAGCTATTTTTAGTTTTTTGGTTTTTGACTGGATTGTGCGTATTTTATGAAATGTTTTTGGCAGTGCATTGAGTGCGATTTTTGTAGGCTCTATAGGGATTACTACAAAATCAGACATCTCCAAAGCTCTGAAGCAAAGACTATTGCCCTCTCTGATATTTGCTGGGAGATCTATGAAAATAAGATCAAACTCTTTTGATGCTCTTTTTTTAAACTCTTTTGTAAGTTCAAGCGGATTTGCTATCTCTCTAGCATCAAAAGAATCCATCCCCTCTTCATCACTCATCATCACATGAAGCTTCCCCAGTTTTATAGACTTTTTAGGGCTTACTCCCTCTTCTCTCTCAAAGCAGTACTCCATAAAGTTGCTACTTTTGTGTTCTAGTAGATTTAGAAAATATTTGGGCAATGTTTTTTGTGAGTGAATAGCAACACTTGTAGCCTGAATCCCTAGCAATGATGTAAAAGATGAGGATTGACCATCAACATCCAAAACCAAAATCCTAGCCCTCTTGCCCTTTATCTTTATAGAGGAGAAGAAATCAGCCAAAAACTGGACAGTTGTTGACTTCCCTACACCACCTTTGTTGTTATATATTGTTATGATTTTCATCTTTTTTCCAATATCTCTTTTTTTGGTCTTAAAATAGTAACATTATCTCTCAAAAAGCAGTAAATATCCTTGAATCCTTGCCTTTAATGTCTCTATATTTTCAATTTTCTTACCATCTTCTATCCATTTTTTTATCTCATCTGGAAATCTCTCTCTTAGTGGCTTTAAGAGTAGCTCTTTTTTTTCACTCAAGATGTACCCATTTTCAAAGAGCTTCTCTAAATGCATAATAATAGTATTCTCTTGAAGCTCTCTTAGCTCTGCTATCTCATCAATAGATTTGCCCTCTTCTATCAACTGCAAGCTCTCAAGATAGGTTTTTGATAGTTGCTCTTTTGATCTCTCTCCGCTCTCTCTTAGTTTTTTGCAGAGTTTGATAAATATCTCTCCATATTTTTCTAGTTTTGCAGCTCCCACACCTGAAATACTCAAAAACTCCTCTTTGCTTATAGGCAATTTTCTTGAAATCTCTTCTAAGCTCTTATCGCTAAAGATAATATATGGAGCTATCTTCTCCTCTTTTGCGATTCTTAGTCTCTCTTGTCTGAAAGCTTCAAAATTCTCACTTTTTGTGATTTCACTTTTGTATTCATTGTATGTTTTGTTGATGATTAGATTTGCACTATCTATCTCTACTCTTTTTTCGCCTTTTAGTATCAAAGCCCCAAGTGGTGAAATCTTTAGGGTTCTATACTCTCCATCTACAATCATAGCCTCCAAATCCAAAAGTCTATCAGCTATGACTCCCCACTGCTCTTTTGAGAGATCGCCACCTATGCCATAGACGCTAAGATTATGATGTCCAAATTGCTCTATCTTTTTACCTTTTGAGCCTCTTAGAATATCTATGATGTGTGTCTGACCAAATCTCTCCTCAGAGCGTAAAATCGCTGAGAGAAATTTTTGAGATTCTGTAGTTATCTCTCTAAGCTCTTTTTCTCCACCAAGACAGTTGTCACACACCTCTTTGCAAGCGTTTGTATCATCTCCAAAATAACTGGCAATATATTTGTGTCTGCATTGACTACTTACGCAGTATTGATACATTTTTGTTAGTTTTTCGTAGTTGTTGCTTTTGTAGCTTGAGTGAGGAAGGTCATCTATCAATCTTTTTTTGCCAATCTCATCTGATTTTGAGTAGAGGAGCAAAACATCAGCACTCAAGCCATCTCTACCAGCTCTTCCTATCTCTTGAGTGTAGTTTTCTAGTGTTTTTGGCATAGATGTATGCACTACAAAGCGGATGTTGTTTTTATCGATTCCCATTCCAAATGCTATAGTTGCTACTATGATTTTTATCTCTTCGCTTTTAAACTTTCTAAACACTTCATCTCTGATTTCAGAGCTGAATCCAGCGTGATATGGCAAAGTTTCAAAGCCATTTTTGTTGAGCATCTCAGAGAAGTTTTCGCACTCTTTTCTAGTAAAACAGTAGATAATGCCACACTCATTTATGTGGTATTTCAAAAACTCCACAGTCTGTTTTAGCCCATTTCCTATGCGTTTTTGTGATCTGATGAGAAGATTCTCTCTTTTGAGAGATGTTTTTAGGATATTCTCTTCTGGGATTGAGAGGGTGTTTATGATATCTCTCTCTACAAAGCTTGTCGCTGTTGCTGTAAATGCGGCTATTGGAGTTTGTGGGAAGCTCTTTGGCAATAGAGATAACTTTCTATAATCATCTCTAAACTCATGCCCCCACTCACTCACACAATGTGCCTCATCGATTACAAAAAAATTGATATCAACTTTTTGAAGTATCTCAAGAAACTGCTCTGAGGCAAATCGCTCTGGTGCAACATAGAGAAACTTTAGCTCACCTCTTAGTAGTTTGGAGAGTGTGTCACTATTTTCATATGCAACATTTGCAGAGCTTATCATGTTTGCTTCTATTCCATTTACTTTGAGGTTTGCTATCTGATCTTGCATGAGGGCAATGAGTGGAGAGATGACTATGGTTGTGCCTGGCATCATAAGTGTGGAGAGTTGATATATGAGAGATTTGCCACTTCCTGTAGGCAAGATGGCTAGAAGACTTTTTTTGTCCACTATCCTATCAATAGCATCCTCTTGTATAGCCCTAAAGTGCTCAAATCCAAATCTCTCTTTTAGTATCTGATATTTTTGCGTATGGTTGTTGCTCATTGTGGTATCTTTAAAAAATATATCTAATTATCCTCAATGATATAGATACCATTTGTTGTGATTTTTTTGTTTTTGCTCCCAAGCCAAAAGCTAACCGTTCCATCAGGATTCCTATCAAATCGCATCTTGGAATCGCTAAAAACCTTAAGCGGTTTATCTGAGTAGTAGTTGTAAATAGAGACCGTTCGCTCCGTACCTATCGCATCTGCTTTTTTATCATACATATCTTTTTGAAAAGATTCACAACCACTTAGCATCAAAAGTGCCGCTACTCCTAGTAATAAAGAAATATATTTCATATTGTATTGCCTCCTGTGATTTTTTGCTTATAGTGAGTAGAATGATACTCTTTTAGCTTCTTTTTTTGACTTAGCTTGACTTCTTTGCTCTTTTTAAATGTCTGCATAAACTCTTTTAATTTGCTTTCCCTTCAATAACTCAGTGCTTTGTGGTTTCTCGAAATTGCCAAACGACCACATATTATAATCGCATGATCATACTATTGACATAATAATACTGTTTATATATAATGTGTGTAGCTTTATAGTTTTGCGTAGTGAATATTTAGGAGGGTAGAATGGGTGCGGGAATAAAAGAAATTGGGTACAACGATATTGCAACTCAAAAAAGTTTGAAAAGTAACCATGAGGCGTTTTTATTGGTTGACAAAAGAATAAAAAACCGCAGGAAACGCATCAAAAGTGCGAAGTTGGTTATTGAATATTCTGATGCAAGGGAGCTACATCGTCTTGCAAAAATAGGAAGAAAAAGTGTAGATGAAGGCAAGGCAGATAATAGTGAGTATTTAAAAATTTTAGAGGAGATAAAACCCAAAAATCCAATATCTGTAAGTAAAGAAGAGTTTCTTAATGAGGCTCATAAAAGATTGGGGCTACAAGAGGGTAGTAGATAATTCACAAAAGAGTTAAGATGTATTAGAAAAAGGATCGCCTTCATGGAAAAAGAGAATAGATTCCTAATAAGTGAACTTTGCTACAAAGATATAGAGAAGTTCAGCGGTGGGAAGCTGAGCACAAAACAAGATATGTTTGTAAAACTAGCAAAATTGATAGATGAAATCATAGAAGATGGCAAAAACAATGTATTGAGCTATGATTCCAAAATTGTTCCAAAGCACTATCTGCATAGAACTGAAGAAAATACAACTTACATAAAAGGACTTGGATATCATTTTGTAAGTCATGGTAGATATATGGCCAATAGAAGTGTTGTTTTATTTGTAAAGCAAGATGGTGTCTATGTGCTTTCAAGAATTATCACAGAGCTAGAACTCTCCAAAATGTTTGACTATAACTTTATCTGGATAGACTACCGCTCTTAAGAATGCTAGGCGTATCAATATCTGCAACTAGCTTCACTACAGATAGATTTTATTAAACTACCCTTTAATTTTCCTCTCAATTTTCACACTTTTATCTCATAATCTCCAAATACTATTTTGGAGTAGAGTAAAGAATGAAAATCCACATGGATTTAGACTGTTTTTTTGTGAGTGCTGAGCGGACTTTGGATAGCTCTCTTGTTGGTGTTCCAGTAGCTGTTGGGGGTAGAGGAGATCAAAACATATTCTCTAGTGTTCATCAAAAAGATAAGAGGCTTACTATGATAAATTCTGGGGCTTTTGTTCCGCTTCTTTTTACCTCACTCAACCACCAATCCAAATCATTCAAGGAGCATTTTTTAGATAGTGATGGGAGAGTAAGAGGTATCATCACAGCATCATCTTATGAGGCTAGAGAGTTTGGCATCAAAACAGGCACGACCATAAGAGAGGCACTTCTTCTTTGTCCGCATATAAAAATACTCCCTCCAAATCATCTCCTCTACCATACCATCTCTTTTAATATCGCAGAACATCTAAGGACAAAAGTGCCTCTTGTAGAGCAGTACTCTATAGATGAATTTTTTGGAGATTTGAAAGGATGGGTAGATGATGAAGAGAAGGCTTTTGAGTATTGCAAAGAGATAAAAAGAGAGATATTGGAGCTTTTTGGTGTGCCTATTAGCTTTGGAATCTATAAAGATTCTAAGTGGATTGCCAAAATCGCTACAACACTTGGAAAACCAAATGGCGAAACACTTATCAAAAAAGAAGAGCTGAAAAGATATCTAGAAGATATGCCCATAGAGGAGTTTCCAGGAGTTGGTAGGGCTTTTACAAAGAGGCTAAAAAAGTACTTTGTCAACACACTAGGAGAGGCAAGAAGAAAACCTCATCTCTTTGCCTCTCTAGGATGGCAAGGAGAGCTTCTTTACAAAAAAATATGTGGAGAGGACAGAGAGCCTGTAGTGCCATACAAAGAGAGGAAATCTATTGGGATGAGCAGGACATTTGATCCACTTTATGATAGAGGTGAATTGCGACGAAGAGTGATCATACTAGCTCGCCATCTCTCACATACAGTTTTGCATCTAGGGCTAAACCCTACAACATTTTACTTTTCTATAAAATATGAGTACCACCAAAAGAGCAAAATATCGCTCACAGAGGATAGAATCTTTTCAGAGTTTTTCTATCTTGATCTTGCCAAAAAAGTCTTTGAAAAGATAGATATCTACAAAGAGCTAAAAATCATACGCATTGCAATATCTACAAACAATTTCACCTCTACAAATCCAAAAACATTAAACCTGCTTGAACAAGAGGAGGACACCAAAAAGAGAAAACTAGGAGAATCCATCACAAAAATACGCAACAAATATGGGGTGGATATTGTTGGCGTTGGAGTCTGAGCTTATGCTTATCTTATCTCAAAAATTATAAAAATGTTGGATTTAGTATAAAATTATGAAATTTCTTTGGTAAAATAGTGAATCTTTTTGGATAAGGATATATGCCATGAAAGCAGTGATGATTGGATTGTTTCTTCTGATGACAAGTCTTTACTCATTTGATTATGAGCTAGAGAAGGGTTGGAATCTACTAGGTGCTGTAGAAGACATAGAAAATCCCTATGAGAGCTTTGATAGCGGTGCGATTATGCTGTATAAAAATGATCTTTTTTTAATAAATGGCATTAATAAAATTGATAGTGGTCTTGGATTTTGGATATATAGCGATAGAGATAGGATAGTGAGCATTGGAGAGAGTGGTACTATTAGCAATGAAGAGGAAGAGGAGCAAAAACCACCAATGAGTGATAGCTTTACCTCATCAAGTGATGCTAGTGCTGAGGTAGAAGATGAGCTCTCATCTGAAGATGATTATATAATTTCTCCAGATAGAAATAGTTGTGAGAAAAGTGGTGGAATATGGTGGTCAAAATATAATATCTGTAGAGGCAACTTCAAAGTAGCACTTGAAGTTTGTGAACAAATATCTGCCTATCTTGTGGAGAGGGAGGATATTGTAGAGGTTATAAATGAGTGTGGTGGTAGTGTTGGAGACTACAAAAACAACTACAAAAACGCTGAGTATCAGAAGTGCTATAAAAAGTTTGGATTTAGCCCTAGCTTTGTGTGGGTAGATAGAGAGCATGGCTCTAGAAGCGGTGCATTCCAGATGCAAAATGGCACATACAACCTCCAAGACAAAAACTCAAATAAGTTTGATATCAAGTGCGTCAAATAGAGGTTTTTAAAAAACCTCTATCTACATATAAACTCATATAGGGCTATGATTTTTACAACCTCATCTCTTTTTATAGGTTCATTTGGTGTTGTGCTATTTGCTAGCTCTTGAGTGCTTCTTTGTCGGATGTAGTGGCTATTTTGAGTGAAGTCTGTTTTTGTGACAAAACAGCTCTCTTTTGTTAGTTTTGTAAGCTCTTTTGCCCTTGCATATCCTTGTAAAATAGCTCTATTTATGAGCTCTTTTTGGGCTATCTCTATCTCTTGTGCTTCTAGATTCCATGTTAGTGGAGATATCTCTATTTTGTATTTATCATTTTCTTTGAAAAACTCTTGGATTATTCCATAGGAGATCTCAAAGTCTTCAATATTTTCAAAATTGCAACTATATATACTCTCGCCCCTATAGCCTAAAAATTCTCTTTTTCTGTCTTCATAGGAGTACTCAGGATATATTGACACACCGCCTCCATCGCACACTTTTTGACCTCCCTTTAGCCTATCATTTAGCATGTTTAGATCTCTGATGATTATGTTTTGATCTTGGCTATTTTCTCTCTTTATCACCACTTGAGTGCTCAAGCTATTTGGAGTTAGAGTCTTTGTAAACTCATCTCTTTCTATGATCAAGTTCTCAACTGCAAAGAGCGGGATTCCTACAAAGAGGAGTAGAAGTAGTATGGTTCTCATTATTGTATGCCTTTCTCTAGTTTTCTCTTCTTTATTGTATCATTTTATTTAAGTTATTCAAGTCTCACCTAAGGAGTTGATTTGGAGATAGTTGGGAGAACTGACAAAGTGGACCTGCCACTTTTGGGATTAGAAAATATAGATGTCAAAATCGACACTGGGGCAGATTCTTGCTCTATACATTGTCACAATATTGTAATCTCAGATGATAAAAAAAGGGTAATATTCAATCTTTTAGATCCGGAGCACCAAGAGTATAATGACAGGGAGTATAAAGTGGACATCTTAAGAATAACTTCAGTGAAAAGCTCAAATGGAGAATCACAAGATAGAATCTTCATAAGTAGTGAGATAGTAGTATTTGGAAAAAGCTATAATGCAGAGATATCCTTAGCAGATAGAAGTAGCATGAAATTTCCGATGCTTCTTGGAAGAAGGTTTTTAAAAGATAGGTTTTTGGTTGATGTGTCAAAGAAAAACCTATCCTACAAGAGAAAAATAGGAGCAACAAAGTGAACATAGCAATCCTCTCAAGAAATGAACATCTCTACTCTACAAAAAGGCTTGTAGAAGCAGCTTTAGATAGAGGCTGGGGCTGCAGAGTGATAGACTTCTTAAAGTGTAGCACTACAACTGAAAAAAATAGGCACATAATCCACTATGAGGGAGAGGAGCTAACAGACATAAGTGCTGTAATCCCACGCGTAGGAGCATCTAGGACATTTTATGGTTCAGCAATTGTTAGACATTTTGAGATGATGGGTGTATTGACGCTAAACAAATCTTTGGCACTAACTCGCTCTAGAGATAAGCTAAGAAGTTTGCAAATACTCTCAAAACATGGCGTAGATATGCCAAAAACAGTTTTTGCTTCAAACCTCTCAAATGTAGATGATGTTATAAATATGGCAGGTGGAACTCCAATAGTTATAAAGATTTTAGAGGGAACTCAAGGAGTTGGAGTTGTTTTGGCTGAGACAAAAAAGGCGGCTACTTCTGTATTGGATGCTTTTTATGGAATGCAGGTGAATATTTTAGTGCAAGAGTATATAGAAGAGGCAAATGGAGAAGATATAAGAGCTTTTGTAGTTGGTGGAGATGTTATTGGCTCTATGAAGAGGTCTGGAAGCGAGGGGGATTTTAGATCAAATCTGCATCGTGGCGGAAGTGCTAAAAGTGTAAAGCTCTCAAGAGCTGAAAAATCTCTAGCGATAAATGCAACAAAAGCGATGGGGTTAGATATAGCAGGTGTTGATATGCTTAGATCAAAAAGAGGTCCTCTTGTCATGGAGGTAAACTCCTCACCTGGACTAGAAGGGATAGAGAAGGCTACAGGTTTAGATATAGCAAAAAAGATAATAGATCAGCTAGATTTGTGCATAAACCAAAAACAGAAAAAGGATAAAATAGGCGTATGATGATTATTAAATCTATATTTTTATCAATACTTTTTATCTCAATAACTACAACTTTTAGCAGTGCAAATGTAGAAAAAATTGATGTTGATGCAGTAGATCTCTTTTTGATTTTAAAAAGCATTGAGAATATAAACTCAAAAATAGAAAAGAGCAAGTCAACTGATGAAACACAAGAGCAAAAAAATGTAAAAGTTGAGAGCGTTATAGATTCTAAGCTAAAAACACTAGATAGAGCCTCAAGAGCTATCTTTTTTGGCTATGTAGAGGATAGCCAAAAGATAGCTGATGATCTTAGAGAAAAGAGCTCCTTAGAGGTGAGAATAGATATAAATAGAAATTTTGGATATGAATACGCAGTACTTAGAGATGAGGCTAAAGTTGAGCTCATAAACCTAAACAAAAGGGCAAATGAGTTTTTTATATCTCTAAATAGTGAGGTAAAAAATAACTTTGAAAAAGAGACAATAGGCGAGCTTCTAGATGGCGAGATTGAAGAAATCAAAAGCATGAGCCTCTCAAAATATCAAAATACCTTAGAAAATAATACAGGCGGCGAACTCTTTTTGGAGCTAAAAGAGAGCGTAGAATCACTAGAATCAAGAAAGAGATCCTACCTAGAGCTGCTTCACTATATGAACAGCACTTATGAGGGCTATATAGGCACTGAAGCAAAAATCATAAACAAATTAAACATCAAATATTTTAGGGATGAAATAAATAGATATGTAGGCTACAAAGTAGGAAGATTTGGTGCTGGAGAGCTAGCTATATCTGTGGTTATAATACTTTTTTTTCTCTCACTCAGAAAAGCACTATCAAGACTTATAGTATATCTTGGCAATAGGGTAGTTTACAAGATAGAAAACAAGCAGAACAAGGAGTATCTAGACTCACTTATAAAAACACCTCTAGCCTATTTGCTTTTTGTCATCTCTATAGAGTTCTCTTTTGATGCTATCTACTATCCAGAAGTTGTGAGCAATGAAGCATCAAGGATATTTTATACTCTAGAGATTATGGGTGTCACTTGGGCGATTTTTGGCCTTATAAGGGGTTATGGCAAGATTCTAGTTAGCAAAATTGCTACAAAAAATGAGCTTTTACGCAAAGAGGTCGTAAATCTTTTTATCAAGGTTCTCTATTTCTTCATAATTGTGTTTGCATTTTTACTCATACTTCATAGGTTTGATATAAATGTTTCAGCTATTGTTGCCTCTTTGGGTATTGGTGGTTTAGCTGTGGCCCTTGCTGCAAAAGATACACTAGCTAACTTTTTTGCTTCTATTATGATACTGCTTGATAACTCTATCTCTCAGGGTGATTGGATTGTGTGTGGTGGAGATGAGGGCACTGTTGTAGAGATTGGGCTTAGGACTACTACCATCAGGACATTTGATAATGCACTAATTTTTATACCAAACTCAAAACTCTCAGCAGAATCTATTAGAAACTGGAACAGAAGAGAGCTTGGCAGAAGAATCAAAATGCATATAGGTGTGACATACTCTAGCAAAAAAGAGAGCGTAGAGAAGTGTGTTGAAGAGATAAGAGAGATGTTGCTATCTCATCCAGATATAGCAACTCCTCTAAATGTAAATGACAATAGCACAAATGATGTGATGCTCTCATACAATGACCTAAAAGGATACAAAAATACCCTACTAGTCTATCTAGATCAATTTAGTAGCTCCTCTATTGATATATTGATATACTGCTTCTCAAAAAGTGTGAGTTGGCAAGAGTGGCTTGAGATCAAACAAGATGTGATGTTAAAGGTTATGGATATTGTTGAAAAAAATAACCTAGAGTTTGCATTCCCTTCTCAGTCTCTATATATAGAATCCACTCCAGAGAGCAAACAAAAAAAGGAGAAAGATGTTTAGGTTTTTACTGATATGTATGATGCTTCTACTTAGCTCTTTACATGCAGAAAGCTTTGAGGACAAAAGCACGCAAGAGCTTCTAGCTATAGTTGATTATGTAGAAAAAAGCAAAGAGGATGAGCTAAAAAGTGAGCTTAAAAAGAGATATCAAGACATGTCCAAAAATGAGAAAGATATATATCACAAAAAGATAGAGCCAAAAGAGTAGAGGGTTGTTGAAATATAAAATCCTCCTCCTAGAAGATGATATGATGCTCTCAGAAACAGTAGCTGAACATCTTCAAAAAGAGGGCTATGAGGTTGTATCTGTTTATGATGGAGAGAGTGCTATTGATATTTTGTATGAGAAGAGCTTTGATCTGCTGCTTTTAGATGTCAAAGTCCCTGCTCTAAATGGATTTGAGGTCTTAAAAGAGTATAGAGAGAGAAAAAGTGGAGCACCTGCTATTTTTATCACATCACTAAACTCTATAGAAGATTTGGAGAGGGGTTTTGGAAGTGGGGCGGATGATTATATAAAAAAGCCTTTTGAACTAAAAGAGCTTTCCATCAGAGTAAAATCGCTTCTAAAAAGAGGTTTTCTAAAAAAAGCCACTCAAAATATAGAGCTAAAAGATGGGTTGATTTTTGATCTTGAGAGTTCGATGCTAAAAAGTGGCGATAAAGAGATAAAAATTCAAGATAAAGAGATGAGACTTCTAAAGATATTTCTCAAAAAAAGAGGCGAAGTAGTAACTCATGAAGAGATAAGAAACTCTCTTTGGGATTTTGATGAAGAGGG
>JAABSR010000051.1 GCA_011390245.1 Campylobacterales bacterium | reverse complement strand
GTGCATATTTGTGCATTTTGTCAAGTTAAAAATTATTTAAATTAGGAGAAATTTTATGGCAACAGTTATTAGACTTACAAGAATGGGAAGAAACAAAAGACCATTTTATAGGATTGTAGTTACAGATAGTAGAAAAAGAAGAGATGGAGGATGGATAGAATCTATTGGTTACTTTAATCCTTTAACACAGCCTTCAACTATAAAATACGATCAAGAGAGATTGGACTATTGGAAGAGTGTTGGTGCAAAGATGAGCGAGAGAGTCAAAAAAATCACAACTAAGTAGAAATATATAATGGTTGAAAAATTTATAGAGGAGTTTGCAAAGCTAATAGCAAATGAACCTCACAAAATAAGAGTTGAAAAAGAGCAGCTAGATGAAAAATTTATACAGATAATCATCTTTGCTGGAAACAATGATGCAGGCAAACTCATAGGCAAAGATGGCAAGATGATTGGCTCTATAAAAACTCTTATATCTGGATGTAAGGCAAAAGATGGAAACTCATACAAAGTAATTGTAAAGAGTTCTGATTGATTCTATGAATAAAGAGATAAAAATTGCAAGAATTGGTAGAAGTATTGGTCTAAAAGGTGAGCTAAAAATTCATCTTGATACTGACTTTCCAGAGCAGTTTAAAAAAGGTTCCTCCTTTGATACTGATACCTCTAGAGTAACTATAGAGAGTTATAGTGAAGATAGAGGAGTTGTCAAATTTAAAAACATAGATAACAAAGATGAGGCATCAAAATTTACAAACCAATCACTCTACACAACATTAGAAGAGACAAAAAATAGTTGCTCTCTTGGAAAAGAGGAGTATTTTTGGTTTGATGTTATAGAGTGCCTTATCTATGAAGATGGTAAGCTTCTTGGGGTGGTTGAGGAGATTGAGAGGATATCAAATATTGACTACCTCCACATAAAAAGCTCACAAGAGCTTATAGATAGATCATACTCCAAATCTTTTCTCATCCCCTATATGGATAGATACATAAAAAATATCGACATAGAGAAAAAGTGCATAGAAACTACTGGAGCTTTTGATATTTTAGAAGCTAGCTAGGGAAGAGTCTATAATGAGATTTTCTTTTATCACTCTTTTTCCAAACCTCATAAAACCATACTTTGAAGAATCAATACTTTATAGGGCTATAGAGAAGAATCTACTAAAAATTGATTTTGCAAATCCTAGAGATTTTACAAATGATAAACATCAAAAAGTAGATGAGTGTCAAATAGGTGGGGGAGCTGGGATGCTTATAAAACCTGAACCCCTAAGTAGAGCTATAGAATCCAAAATGGAAGATTTCTCTCATGTTATTTTTCTTTCACCAGTTGGAAAAAGATTTAAAAGTATGGATGCAACAAGATTAGCAAAAAAGAGACATATTATCTTTGTAAGTGGAAGATATGAGGGAGTAGATGAGAGGATTTATGAGATATATGCAAATGAAATTTTTAGCATTGGTGATTTTATACTAACAGGTGGTGAGTTGGCCTCTTTATGTTTAAGCGATAGCATTGCTAGAAATGTGGAGGGGGTGTTGGGAAATAGCGACTCATTAAAGGGCGAATCCTATGAAAACTCTCTCCTTGAGCCACCGCTTTTTACAAAACCAAATCTATTTAAAAATCTAAGCACTATTTCAGAATATTCAAAGGGAAATCATAGTAAAATTGCGACCTTAAAACTTGGGCTATCAGTTGCAAAAACAAAATTTCATCGCCCAGATCTATACAAAGATACTATTTAAAATAAAAAGAGGATTGAAATGAAAAATAGATACATTGAAGCTTTTGAAAAAGAACAAGCAGAAGGCAAAACAGTACCAGAATTTAGAGCAGGTGACACACTAAGAGTGGCTGTTAGGATTAAAGAGGGCGATAAGACTAGGGTTCAAAATTTTGAAGGAGTTTGCATTTCTGTTAGAGGAAATGGAACTGGCAAAACTTTTACAGTCAGAAAGATGGGAGCAAACAACATAGGTGTTGAGAGAATATTCCCAATATTGAGCGATTCTTTAGAGGACATAACTGTACTTAGAAGAGGAAGAGTTAGAAGAGCTAAGCTTTACTACCTAAGAGATAGAAGAGGAAAAGCTGCAAGAATCAAAGAACTAAAAAGAGCAAAAGCTTAAATCAAGCCTAAGCCTCTTTTTGGCTTCAAGCTAAACACAAAAGCTTAATTTTTCAAAGAATCCAAAAACGCTTCATATATCTCATCTAGCTCTCTATCTTTAAGTTCAAACTCCGCATCACTACACTTTATAGCATGTTCCATAAGAGCCACTTTTTTTAGTAGATAATCAAACATCTGCTTGTCTATATCTGGTAGTTTGTTTTGATCATTTGGATCTTTGCTTCTTCCTTTTTGGATTACTCTAGCTGGTATGCCAACAGCAGTAGAATCATCTGGGACATTTTTTATCACTACAGAATTTGCACCAATTTTTGAATTCTCTCCAAGTGTTATATTGCCCAAAACCTTAGCTCCAGCACCTATGACTACACCGTTTCTAACGGTAGGATGTCTCTTCTCTTTTTTTAGCGAAGTGCCACCTAGCGAGACGCCTTGATATATTGTGACATCATCTCCAATTTCTGCAGTTTCACCTATAACAACACCTATACCATGATCCACAAAAAGCCTTCTTCCAATAGTTGCAGCTGGATGGATATCTATAGAGGTGAAAAATTGTGAGATACCCATAATCATCCTACTAAGGACTTTAAATCCTCTCTTATGGAGTCTATTTGCAACTCTATAATTTACAAGTGCCCACAATCCTGGATAGTTAAAAAACAGCTCCACTTTGCTTCTTATGGCTGGATCTTTATGATAAGCAACACTAAAATCCTCTCTTATCAAAGATAGCAGTGATTGATTAATTGTTTTGCTCATTTTTGTTATCTCCATTTGTCATAGTTCTAAGATATCCATTTTCGCTTAAAATAAGATATAATTTGCCCATGATGCTTTTTTGTTTCTGCTCATCTACAAATGGGGATTCTTCAAGATTTAGCTTCATAATCTTCTCAACATCTCTAATATCATAATCCAAATCATCCAAGACATCCCATATAGATTGGGATTCTAGTAGATTTACTACTTTCATCTCATCTTTTTCATCAAAAACTACACTAAGCTCTGTAGGGTGAGTGAAAAGATTGTGCCTCATCCCCAAAATCTCTTGATATGCCCCTATTAGGAAAAAGCCCAAAAAGTAGTCCTCTTTTTTAATATCTACATCATGCAAAAAGAGAGGTCTATTTTTGTTAAATTCAATCTCACCATCGCTATCACATGTTATATCCCACAAAGATGCAGATCTTTTTGCCTTCTGATCTAGTCTATCAAGAGGCATCACTGGAAATCTTTGATCCAATCCCCAATAATCAGGCAGAGATTGAAAGATTGAGAAATTTAGCAGATACCGCTCTTGTACTCTATCTTGTATATCCATGATCTCATGATGGTTTCTTGATTTTAGCAGCTCTACTGACTTTTTTATGATTAGGTGAACTAAAACTTCAGTATTGCTCCTATCTTGAAGATCGATATAGCCTAAATCAAAGAGAGTGAGAAGGGATTCCATGTGATCTAGCGCATCATGTAGATACTCTATTGCATTTTTCTCTCTTATGCTACTCAAAAGCTCTTTTAACTCCTCTATAAGAGGTGGATTTTTCTCTTTTAATCTTAAAGCATCCTCATCATACTCTTGTGAAAAAAGCTCTAAAACTGGAGCAATCAATACTGCATGGTTGGCTGAAATAAATCTGCCAGATTCTATAAATATATCTGGTTCAGGCTCACCTTTTGATATAGAGATATCTTTTATTAGGAAAATCACATCATTACTAAACTCTTCAAGTGTGTAGTTTCTATTTGCAAAATTTGGATGTTGTGAGTACTCAACTGCCAATCCTCCGCCCATATTTATAGCCTTAAGATTAGTAGCCCCCATCTTTCTTAGTCCTGCATATATATTTCCAGCCTCTCTAAGTGCTTTTTTTAGTGGAGATATATCACTTATTTGTGAACCTATGTGAAAATGTATCATGGTAAATTCAGATATAAGATTACTCTCTTGAAGCATATCAACTGCCTCTAAAAGCTCCGAACTTGTTAGCCCAAATTTTGAGTTTATACCACCACTTTTTGCCCAGACTCCAATACCAGAGCTATGAAGCCTAACTCTAAGTCCAATTTTTGGATATGGCTCTCCCATCTCAGAAGCTACTTTGATAATCGTCTCTAGCTCATTTAATCCTTCAATAGTCAAAGTGATATCATGTCCCATAGCAGCAGCTATAAATCCTAAAGATATAAGCTCCCTATCTTTAAAGCCATTTACAGTGATAGGATGACCTTTTATATTGTAAGTCATTGCAATAATAAGCTCTGCTTTACTTCCAGCTTCTAGCCCATAATCTAAATCTTTTGAACACTCTATGAGTGGGAGAATAAAATTTGGAAATTGATTTACCTTCAAAGGGAAAACAGCTTTAAAGCCTCCACTATATTTATACTCCTTTGAGGCACGATAAAAGTGTGAAAATATCTCATCAATCTGCTTTTTGATAAGATGAGGAAATCTAATCAAAAGAGGTCCTTTGAATCCTTTAGTTCTAACTTGGTTTACAATATCAACTAGTGCAGGTTTTGAAGCAAAATTAACCTTTACTTTGCCCTCCTCTATGACAAAATCACCATTTCCCCATATCTCTAATCCAAAATCATACATCAATAGCCCCATCAAAGATAAATTAAAAGTCGTGATTATACCAAGTTTGGGTAAAAGATTAAATATTTGATATAATGTAATAGATTCAAGGTTCAAAGAAGGCGGTGAGATGGATAAACTACTTAGCACCCTTAGAAAAAAAAATATAATATCTCTACTTTTTATAGTTTTTGTCACTACTTTTGCATTCCTAAATTTAAACTACATAGTTTTAAACAAGGTTGACATTGGTGTGGATTTAAACAAAGCTGGAGAGCAGAAAATGATCTCTCAAAAGATTGTGCTCCATGCAATAAAATACAAAAACAGTAGGGAATTGAAAGATAAACTTGAGATATTGGAGCTTTCAGATCAGATGCTACAAAATCATACATCTCTAACAAAAAGTGGAGTTGAACTAGAAGTTTATAGCGATGAGGAGTTGAGACTTGATAAGCAAATTAGAGACTTTAGCGATAATGCAAAAAAGTATGCAACAACTCTTGATGCTTTAGCCTTTGAACACTTGTTCACTCAACATGAAAAAATATTAGAAGATCTAGATAGTGCATCAAAAATGTATGAAATTGAGTTTATAAAGAATCAAAATAGATATCTAATCATCTCAAGTACTGTTTTTGTTCTCATCATGGTTATTGCTATTTTTATATATCTACTTCTTATAAAACCTACAAACAGAACTATAGATGAGATGTTTACAAAGCTAAAAAACTCAGAACTACGCATAAAAGAGCTAATAGACTTCTCGCCTCTTATTATTTATGCTAAAGATATCGAAGGAAGTTATCTCTTTGCAAACCAAAATTTTAAAAAAACATTCTCTGTAAATAGAGAGATTGATGGACTAAAAGATAGTGATATTTTTGAAGATAATAGAATTGATGAAATTTTTTTACTAAATAAAAGAGCTTTAAATGAAAATAGAGTAGTCAGAGAGATAAAAAGAGTTGATTATAGAGATAGGATAAAAGTATATGACATAATAACCTTTCCGCTAAAAGATGGCGGTGGAGAGGTTTATGGTATCTGTTCTATTAGTATTGATAATACTGAACAAAAGAGCCTAGAAGAGGAGAATAGAATAATAAATTATGCTTTTGATGCCCTCCAATCAATGCTAAATATAGGTAGTTCTATTTTGGATTTAAAAAATAGAGAGCTAAAGTGTTCAAAAGAGTTATGTAATATATTGAGGGTTGATCCTAACAAGATTGATTTAAACTACAACTCCTTTTTGGGTATGGTTCATAGTGAAGATTTAGAATCCTTGCTCTACTCAATAAATAGAGCAATAGATGAGGGAGTAAATTTTGAGATAGACTACAGAGTTATCTTAAATAGTGGCGAGTCTATAAATATCCATCAAAAAGCCAAAATGTACAAAGATGAAAAAGGGGCAAATAGTCTTCTTATCTCCATACATGAGGATGTCACAAACAAAAAAGAAAACAATTCCAACTCTTTAGGGGCATAATCTGAAAATAGCAACAAGAATTATTATTTTTCTACTCTCTGCTATATCAATATCAACCGTACTTATCCTCTTTATGTGGAACAAAGAGATAGATAGAATAAGCGATACCACAAAAAAAAGCATCCAAAGCTCTATAGAAATTTTTGAAGCAAATCTTGCAAAAGAGAGAGAGTTTTTAAGGGCATTCTCCTATGAATTTGCAAGTAGAGAGGAGATAATAGAGGCTATCAAGAAAGATAGGCTTGGGTGGATTAAAGAAGAAATCCAAAGATCAAAACTAAACTTTGGGTTTGATTTTATGGCTATTTTTGATAAAAATAAGAATCAAAAGCTTTTTTATAGCAGAAGTGAAAATGAGTTATTTTTATTTAATTTTGAGATTAAGAAGATGTCAACAGAATTAGGAAAAACAAGAACTTTTTTTGAAAATTTAGATAATAAAATATATGAGATATATCTTTTGTCTATTCCTGATTCGCCTCACGACAAAGAGAATATAGGAGCTTATTTGGTTGTCGCAAAAGAGTGGAATGAGAGCTACTTAAAATCTATGAATGTAAGGTCAGATGGAGAGATCAAGCTAGTGCAAAACAGTCTCAAAATAGAAGGAGATAAAAAAGAGAATATTTTAGTTATACCTCTTAGAAGCTATTTTGGAAGAGATGTAGCCTATATACAAGCAAGTTTTTCAAATGAGATACTAGAGATGAACAAAAAAGTTGCGACAAATCAGATACTATTTTTTAGCATAATTGCGATTTTATTTTTTATCGCACTAGTTTATGGCATGATAAAAATGCTTGTAAATCCTCTAAAAACCATTTCACGCGCCCTTGAAAAGAGGAGTGTCGATGAGCTAAAAACACTTGAAAAGAGTAGCTTTGAATTTTTTAATATAGCTAGAATGATTGAGGAGTTTTATGACCAAGCAGAACTCCTAAAACAGTACAAAAGAGCGCTAGATTTGAGTGCTGTTGTATCCAAAACTGATGGCACTGGTAAGATTACTTATGTAAATGATAAGTTTTGTGACATATCTGGTTATAACAGAGAAGAGCTTATTGGCAATGAGCACAATATCATAAGACATCCAGATAATGATATTAGTATTTACAAAAATCTTTGGGAAACTATCAAAAGTGGTAAAACATGGAATGGAATCTTAAAAAATAGAAGAAAAGATGGCTCACACTACTATGTAAAATCTACAATACTACCAATAACAAATAGAGCTGGAGTGACTGTAGAGTTTATAGCGGTGAGAAATGATATCACAGATGTTATCGAGCAACTTCACATAATAAAACAACAGACTACTGACTTTTTGACAAACTTACCAAATAGGCAACAACTAAATATTGATATTCAAAAAGCTATCTATCCAAAACTAGCACTAATAAATATAGATAGATTTAGAGATATAAATGATGCTTATGGTCACGAGGTTGGAGATAAAATACTCTCATATTTTGCTGATACACTAAAAGATATATTGCCTAAAAAAATCTCAATATATAGGCTTTCAGGTGATGAGTTTGGAATCAAAGGAGATAGCGATACTCCAGAGTTTGAGTTTATAGAGTTGTGTGAGAAGATTTTGAAAAGATTTGATGAGAGAGAGATAGGGATAGATGAGTTTGAGTTTGATATATCTGTCAGAATCGGTGCTGCTTTTGGGTTGAAAAACCTCCTTATAAACTCAGAGATGGCAATAGCTCATGCACAGGATAGCAAAAAGAATATCGTCTGTTTTGATAAAAATATAGATTATCATGAGATTCTAAAAAATAATATAATGTGGACAAAAAAGATAAAAGATGCAATAAAAAGTGATAGATTTTGCATATTTGCCCAAGAAATAGTCTCAAATAATGGAATAAAAGATAAAAAATATGAGTGTCTAACAAGGATGATAGATGAAGATGGCTCTATAGTATCGCCTCATCTTTTTATACCTCACTCAAAAAAAGCTAGACTATATAGCAAAATAACTCAAAGTCTTATCAGAAAAAGTATGGACTATTTCAGAGATAGAGATTGTGAGTTTTCTATCAATATGACTTATGAAGATATCAACAACAAAGAGACAATCTCTATGCTTATTGATTATATTGAGAGGTATAAAATTGGCTCAAAGATTATTGTAGAGATAGTAGAATCTGAAAGTTTTGAGAATTTTAGAAAGGTTATTGAGTTTATAAATGTGCTAAAGATTTTAGGTTGCAAAATTGCTATAGATGATTTTGGTACTGGTTATTCAAATTTTGAGTACTTAGTGAAATTCAATGTTGATTTTATAAAAATAGATGGTTCGCTCATAAAAAATATGGATAATGATAAAAACGCACTTATCACAGTAAAGACCATAGTAAATTTCGCAAAAGAGCTAAATATGAAAACAATAGCTGAATTTGTGCACTCAAAAGAGATATATGAAATAGTAAAAGATCTAGGTATTGACTACTCTCAAGGCTACTACTTTCATGAGCCAAAAAGCATTTTAGAATCTAACTTTGGGTAGAATCTTCTCAAAAGATATCCCCAAAAGAGAGTGATTGCATGGTTGAAGCTAGAACATTAAGTGGATTTAGAGATAGACTCCCAAGAGAAACCCTTATAAAACATGACATTATAGAGAAGGTTGTAAGGGTCTTTAGATCTTTTGGTTTTGCTCCAATTGAGACTCCACATCTTGAGTATGCAGATATTTTGGTAAAACAAGGAAGTGAAGAGATACAAAAAGAGCTGTATAGATTTAGAGATCATGGAGATAGAGATGTTGCCCTAAGATTTGATCAAACTATCCCTCTTGCAAGATTTATCTCTCAACACAGAAGTGATATAACACTCCCTTTCAAGAGATACGCTATTGGAAATGTATTTAGGGGTGAGAGGGCACAAAAAGGAAGATATAGAGAGTTTACTCAGTGTGATTTTGATTTTATAGGGAGTGATTCTATTGGCAGTGATGCAGAGATAGTTCAGGTAATAAAAGAGTCTCTATATGCACTTTTGATAAAAGATTTCACAATACTTCTAAACAACAGAAAGATAATAAATGGATTTGCCTCATATCTTGGACTAGGTGATAAAATTGAAGATATATTAAGAGTAGTGGACAAAATAGAGAAAATTGGCATAGATAGAGTTAAAGAGGAGCTTTCACTTTTGGAGATAGAGAGTGGAAAGATAGAGAAAATCATAGAGTTTGTATCACAAAAAGGGATAGGGGCTGAGTTTTTCAAAAGCATAGAGTGCTATAAAGATTTTAGTGAAGAATCAAAACAAGGGATAGAAGAGCTTGAGTTTTTATGCGAAATCCTCTCATCTCTTGAAATAGATAAAAGACACTATAAAATTGACTTCTCCATAGCTAGAGGGCTTGGATACTATACGGGTATAGTCTATGAAACCCTGCTTGATAAACAAAAAGATATCGGCTCAATATGTTCAGGCGGAAGATATGATAATCTAACCCAAAATTTTAGCAAAGAAAAAACTTCAGGCGTTGGAGCATCTATTGGTATTGATAGATTGATAGCTGCCCTAGAAGATGACATAGAACAAAAAGAGACACCGGCAATAGTGCTCATAATAGTGCTACAAAAAGAGTTCATAAAAGAGTGCTATAGAGTTGGAGAGAAGCTAAGAAGTTTTGGAATTAATACAGAAGTCTTTCCAGAAGCTCTAAAAGCAAAAAAACAGTTCGCCTACGCAAACAAAAAAGGTCATTGCTACACCATGCCTGTAGGTGAAAGTGAAATTAAAAATGGTATATTTACTATCAAAAACATGAAAAATGGAGAGCAACAAGAGGTTTCATCTATAGAAGATATAGCTAAGATTATTAAAAAATAATTTACCTCTTTCTCTCCTTAATCTCAGATGATTCTAAGCCCAAAATATCTATCTACCTACTAATAAGTAAAGCTCCTTAGGTTAGTTATTTAGTGTATCGTTTTTAGGTTTTGTGCGATATAATTCTGCTATAAAATCAAACAAACAAGAAACACTATGGAACAATACCTCAAAGACCTTCATATACTCTGCTCTATAAACTCCTACACTAAAAATAAAAAAGGTGTTGATGATGTCGCAAAGCAGATGCAGCAGTGGCTAGAACCACTAGGATTTAAAACAAAAATCTTTCCTAGAGAGATTGTAGGTGATCACTATCTTTTTGAGAGCAAAAAGAGAGATGGAGATAGAGTCCTTCTTTTGGGACACAATGATACTGTATTTCCAGAGGGTGATTTTGATACTTTAAGTGAAGATGAAGAGTGGGTCTATGGTCCAGGAGTGTGCGATATGAAGGGTGGAAATATCGTAGCACTTGAGGCACTAAAAGAGGTCTATAAAAAGAGTGGAGAGATTGCCAATATCGACTTTTTTCTTGTGAGTGATGAGGAGAGCGGTAGTGATGATAGCAAGGCTTTGACTTTAGAGCTTGCCAAAAACTATGACTACTGTTTTGTTTTTGAAGCAGCAGGAGCAAACCTAGAGGTTGTCACAGGACGAAAGGGTGTAGGGACATACACTATAACCATCATAGGAAAAGCAGCACATGCTGGAGTGAGGTATAGTGAAGGGATAAATGCAAACCTAGAAGCTAGCTACAAACTCCAAGAGCTTACAAAACTAACAAATTTAGAGGTTGGAACTACTGTAAATGTCGGAAAGATAAGTGGTGGGATTGGAGCAAATACCATCAGCCCTAAGTGTGAGCTTCTCTTAGAGATTCGATACACTAGCGAGGATGAAAGAGATAGACTTTTAGGTGAACTTGATAGGATTACAGAGAGATCTTTTGTAGAGGGAACAATCTCAACTCTAAGTGGTCTAATACAAAGAGATGTGATGGAGCCAAACAGTGAGCAAGATAGATGGATAGAAAAGCTAGAGAAAATAAGTGGCTATAAGCTCATAGGTGAACAAAGAGGCGGAGTGAGTGATGCAAACCATGTTGCAAGCTGTGGAGTTGTGACACTTGATGGCTTAGGGCCTTATGGAGATGGTGACCACACTATTAAAGAGAGGGCTCTAAAGAGTAGCTTTACAAAACGAATTGATATGATGAGTAAAGTCTTAATTTATCACCAACAAAAAAGGAGTTTTGATGAGTAAGCGAAGAGTTGGAATCTGGTTGTATCAAAATGGTGGTGGAGATAAAATCCAAGAAAAACTAGTCAAAAAGCTAAATGATAGAGGAATAGAGGCTATCACAGGTCTAAATCTTCGTCATGCAGTTGCTAGAAATGGCGATATTATTGCTCAACGTAATGGTGGGAAAGAAAATGTTGTAGTAAACGAGCTTGACCTTTTCTTCTCCTACAATGCAGGGGA
>JAABSR010000050.1 GCA_011390245.1 Campylobacterales bacterium | reverse complement strand
ACCTACGGCAGTTGTGAGCATAGCTTCCCATATTCCACCAGCAAGTGAAGATGCATTTACCTTTCCCCCTGCCTCTTCTATCACCATAAATGCCTCTATCATTCCCAAAACTGTCCCCAAAAGACCAAGTAGTGGTGCAGTGCTTGCCAAAATAGAGATGCTTTTTAGGCTTTTTTCTAATCTATCAAGCTCAATAGAAGTGACTCTTATTGCCACATCATCTAAGTCTCTAATTCCATTTTTTAGAGAACTCCACAGCTCAGTTAAAACTCTCGCCTCAGGCGAGTTGCCATTTGGATTATCTATGTTTTTTGGTGCACTTTTTAAACCTAAAAGATGGATATATTTATAGACTATAAGTGTCAATCCCAAAACTGAGTAAAAAAGTAGAATATATACAACTACTCCGCCTTTGTCCAAAATCTCTATCATGTTGTTATAAATCCTCCTAGTACTAAAAATCCAGTAACCATCAATATCATTGAAGCAAATATCTCGATCTTTCTTTTGTGAGTTACTAGCTCTTTTGTGATTTCATTTGCAATATGTGAGAATAAAAATCCAAAAAACAGAAACTGTACCAAAGTAGCACCAAGTGCAAAAAATAGTCCTAAAAATAGTGCAAAAAATAGAGAATCAACTGATGAACTAAGTGAAACTAGAGACAAAACAGGTAGGCAAGGATTTAAAGAGATAAGTGCCCCCATCCCAAAAAAGCTAATTTTGCTACCTAAAAACTTAGCACTACTTTTTGTGCAACAGCTACTATTTTGAAAAGCTCTATAAAACATAAATATTGATAGAAATATGATGATTAATCCAAATATTTGAGATATTGAACTCTTCTCTTCTATCAAATTTTTTATCATAGCTGAACTCAAAAATGCAACCACGGATATAGCGACATAAGTGAAGATTCTTCCCATGCTAAAAGGAATAACTACTAACATCGCATCACTTTTTTTGCTATTTGCCAAAATAATAGGTGATAAAAAAGGCATACAGCTAAGCATACAAGCAGTCGCACCATATGAGAGACCCACTACAAAGATAGATAAAAGCGGTAAAATCTCCACTATTTTTCAATCCACTTTTCTATTTTGAGCCGTTTTTTAAACTGCTCATTTGATGATTTAAAAATCGTAAGAGGAGCATATTTGAGACTTAAAACTTCATTATCAGGACAAAACTCTACACATCTTCCACAAAGTGTGCAGTCTTGATGTGTTATATTTTTATTCTCTTTGGAATCTTGAAGCTCATAGATATCCATTGGACACGCTTTTACACATTGACCACAATTTTCACATTTGCTAGAGCCATTTTTGACCAATCTCAAAAGCCCAAATTTTTTGAAAATCGACTGCATAGGCAAAATGGGGCAGATTCTGCAAAATGGTTGTCTGACAAAAAGAGCTAACGCAATCATCAATCCAAAAAGCGTATCGGCAATAATTGATAATGTCAAATAAAGTGGCGTAGAGTTGTCTATAAAAACTTGCGAGCTATCACCTACTGCCAAAGTAGTCAAGATTCTGCTTGGGCAGATAGCACAAAATGAAGAGCCAAGCTCATGTCCTAGAAAACCAAGACCTGTTAGGAGTGGAAAAATAAATATCAAGACCAATAAAAGCACCCATTTTATAGGTCTTATTTTTTTTACAAGTGAAAAAGAGAGTGATTTTATCTGTTTGATTCCAATTCGATTTCCTATGTAGTTTATAACCTCTTGAAAAAATCCAAGTGGGCAGAGCCAACCACAAAAAGCTTTGTTTAAAATCACAATAAGTGCAAAAAAAGTTGCAAGCGTGATGATGGTTGGAAGAAGTGACTGCATCAAGTCAATCTTGCCCATAACACCAAGTGATACTCTATGGTCTATTTGATGTTGCAAGGGGATGAGTACACAATAATCACTCCCAGCCATATCGTATGCACAAGAGAGTGCAGGAAGCGCATTTGTGAGTTTATCAGTGGTGTAAAATGTGCTAAAAAAAAGTGAGCCATACACTAGAATGATAAATGCAAAAAACTGCGTAACTCTCCTTAATGTGCTAAGAGTTATAAATTTATCAACCATTTTTCATCCCCCCTTTGCCTCTTAAGCTCATAAAAGCAAACCCAATCAAAAAACCTCCACCTATCCCCAAAAGCCCCAATTCTTGCGATTGCCAATAATCGGTAGGATTTACATGATAAGGCATAGAGAGCGTTGCGTAGTAGTTTTTTAAATCGCTCTCTTGTTTGGTTTTTAGGACAAAATAACTTGGTTTATTCTCTCTTTTGTTGTTTTTCACATCTACAAAATCATTTGGAAGTGTAACTTTTACAATTCCATTTTTATCACTTAAATATTTATCACTAAAACCGCTTAATGTCTCCAAAAAGAGTACAGAATCCGCTAATGGCTCTCCATCAAAAACTATCTTAAATCTATAATTTTTTGAAGCTTTATATCTGTCATGCTCTCTAGGAAGAGGTAAAGGCACTATCTCAAGTGTTGCTTTTTGTAGTTCTATCAACTCTTTTGGCGAGTGACCTGAAGGTCTCCCATGTTTGTAGAGATAAAAAACAGTGCTATATATATTATTTTCTTTGGTTCCATTTGCCACTAAGGCATGATAGTTGTCGTATGAGCTTTTTTCAAGATTTGTGAGGTTTGCATTTAGTTTTAGCTCTTTTGTCTCCAGTGTAGGTAGTATATATTTTGCCTCAATGTTCATAGAGCCATCCATATTATTTAGTTGATACATTATAGTTTTCATTCTAGAATGGCTATGAGCTGCACTTTGAGAGGACTTGATTTGGGTATCATAACCATGAGGCAACCAATAGAGAAACTTATCTTGAGAAATTGCAAAAATTGCAAAAAGTAAAAAAATTATTATTTTCATAAATTAGCCTAAAATTTCATAGAGATGCCAGCTGTAAACACTACACCTGGATTTACCGTAAGAGAGAGATCTTCCCCATTGAATATGCCATCACTATTTCTATCGCTACTTGCTCGTGCTGTGTTATAGTATTTTCTATCAAGAACATTGTCGATTCTTACAAAAAAGTTTGCACTATTGTTGTAGATTTTTTCATCATGTGAAAGGAGAAGATTTAGTGTGCCATAACCTGCAATTTTAATTGCATTTAGTTCATCCGCATAATAGTCTGACTTTGCATTTATCTCTGTTGTTAGCAAAGTTGTTGGGAGAAGTTTATAGTTTAGAGCGATGTTGAGATTATGATTTGAGACCCTTGGGATATCATTTCCACCCAAATCATATCTCATAACTCTATCGCCCAAAATCATATAAAAATTGTCATATTTTGTAAATGTTGAATCAATATAGCTATATGCTGTGCTAAAAGAGAATCTTTTGGAGTAGTCGCTATTTAGTGATAGCTCAAAACCTCTACTTCTCATACCTCCGATATTTTGATATTGGGAGATGAGGCTTTTATCAATTGATTCTGCATTTGAGTATTGACCAGTGGATTCCATTATGTAGTCATCTCTCTCTATCTGGAAAATCGCTGCATCATAGCCTATAGCACTATCTAAGAGATCTATCTCACCTCGCACGCCTATTTCATAAGAGATAGATTCTTCTATCTTTAAATCTGGATTGCTAATAGTCTCACCCCAAGTGCTCACTTTGCCTGCAAAGAGCTGATCCATTGTCGGTGTTCTAAAGCCACTAGAGCGATTTGCATATATATTTGCATTTTCGTTTATTTTGTATGTCGCTCCGATTCTGTGGGAGAAAACCGTAAAATCTTTGGTCAGCGCATCATTTGTGATTGAACTCTCATAATCCATCCCAATAGAATCAACTCTAAGATTTGCGACTAAAATCAAATCTTTTAGTGCCTCTACTTTTACCTCACCGTATGCCCCATAGATGCTCTCATCTGTTGTATCGTTACTTCTCTCCGTGCCAGCTTTGTATATCTTGCCTTTGTATCCTGCTTGATCTACTCTGTAGATGACACTATTTTCGTAGTTATTGGCTCTAGCTTCACCGCCGACCATGAGCGCATATTTTTGGGCTGAGATTCTATATTCACTCTTTGCACCCATCTGCACTTGATCGTAGAGATTGTCATAAACATAAGCATCATCTTCGTAAGTGGTTAGTTTTTTCCCACTCTCATCAAGTTTCTGTGGTGATGAGACAAATTGTGTCTCATCACCATATCTGTAGATATTAAAAAGAAAATTTGAATTTGCATCTATATCTCTTGAGTAGGTTGCAAAAACCTTCAAAAGATTGACATCAAACATCCTTGCATAGTCTCTACTCTCAGGATCGCCTCTGAAGTCGCTTTGTGGATTCTCTTTTGCCTCACTCATACCACCAACAGTCCCATGAGAATCTTTTTCTCTATGTGAGTATTCAGCTCCCAAAATCACATCACTCATATCATCTATATAGTATTGAAATTTTCCGTTTATATATTGTGATTTATAGTCGGAACTATCCCAATAACCATCACTCTCTCTATGGCTTACTTGAATGTGCCCACTATATTTTTCATCTGAAAATCCAACCCTAGCGACCCCTTTTTTGTATCCAAAACTTCCAGTCTCTAGTGCACTGTATATATCATCATATTTTGCTCCCCTTTTTGTTGTGATGATAATCGCACCAGAGAGTGCATCTTCACCAAAAAGATAGGAAGCTCCACCTTTGATTACTTTTATTGATTCGATATTATCAAGGTCAATATTTACTCTTCCTGTCCTCTCAAAGACAGGAACACCATCAATCACTACAGCAACTCCTGGTTTTTCACCCATATAGCGCTGATTTTCCACGCCACGAATATGAATCTTAATAGAATCACCACTTTGTAATTCCGCACTAATTCCTGTAACCTTTTGCAAAATCTGCTGTATGCTCTCTGCATGGGCACTATCAACCTCTTTGCCACTTATTGTAGTAGTGTTTGATATTTCGCTACTTTTTCGCTCAAACTTATCATCAATAGTCGTAGAATCTACGCTAATAGTTCCTAAATTTTCGCTTGCAAATAGACTTAGAGTTGATGCGGCACAGATAGATAGAAGTAGAGTTTTTTTATACAAAGTTAAATCTCCTATGAAATTTTTTGGGTAATTATTTCATCTAAGTGTTAATTTTGTGTTAACTTTAAGAATCACATTAATTTTCAGATATCTTAATATGTTATATAATAGTAGTGTTACTTTGTAATCACCATCCATGCTTATTTGCAAAAAATGATTTAGAGATCCCTTTAGAGCTATATGTTTTAAGTAGTGCAGCAGAGTATATTTAGACTAAAAAGGTAAATGTATGAAGAGTCTGTTTTTTAAAATTTTTCTTTTTTTGGTGTTAGTAGTTGGTATATCTTGTGCACAGACAATAAAACTAGAGAGCAGTTGGCAGCTACTAGGAACTTCAGTGCCAATAGAGAATACGCATACTTTCAACAGAGAGTGTGTAGATAGTGTTTGGACTTATGACAAAGGGGTGTGGTACTACTACAAGCCAGGTAATGAGCTCTCAAATCTAAAAAAGATTGATAAAGAGAGGGGATTTTGGGTGCAAGCTAAAGAGAGCTGCACTTTTTCAAGTAGTGATATAGTAGCTCCTCAAAATTTAGATAGTTCGCTTGATTTTGAGATACTTAGTAGCTGGAGTGAGACTGCGGTGCGAAAAGTCCTAAATCTTTGGGCTTATGGCTCTTTTGCCTCTGAAGCTCAGATAAAAACTTGGGCTTCTATGTCTCCTAGTTTGGCAATTAAAGAGATGTTGACATTTGAATCTTCAAACCCAAAGATATCTCCACCACAAGAAGATGCTCTAAACAACTATCCTACTTTTGCACAGCGAAGTATATTTTGGAGTGGTAGCGACCTAAGCAATAAAACACTAAGCGAGCATAAAAAAAATTTTGAATTTGACAACTGGAGTTCGCCAAAGTCTCTATGGATCTCTTCAGTCAACAAAAGAGGGCTAAATCCATTTCTTCACAAGGTGGGATTTTTTGAGACAAACTACCACGCAGTTGCAAACCAAAATGCTGGAGTCTATCCTCAAGCTCTAAATACCTACTATGATGCAATAATTAGCAAGCTTTCACTTGGAGTTCCATACGAAGAAGTTTTGGCTGAAGCTGCAAGCTCTGGAGCTATAGCATATCAGTATGGACACAATCGCAATATTTTCAAAGATGGAAAATTTCGTGGTAATGAGGATTTTGCAAGAGAGTTTCATCAGCTACTTTTTGGGATATTGGGTGAATATGATCACGACTATCATGAATTTACAACAATTAGAAACACAGCTAAAGCACTTACAGGAATTGTGGTAAATTGGCATAGCAAAGAAGAGGGAGGCCAGATGTGGTACCAAATTATGATATCTCTCTTCACTATCCTAGCACTCTTGAGATTTTAAAGCAAAACATAAAAGGAGATGATGCTCAAAAGAAGCTCTACAATCTCTCTAAAATTGCAATAAATCATCAAGAATCGCTAAAGAATCTACCTATTATTATAGCAAGACACTTTGGAGATGATAATCTAAATGCACAAAAAATTGCAAAGATCACCTATAATTGGAAAAAGATGGAGACAAAAAATTTATTGCAATTTTTGAGAAATTATGCAACTTCAAAGATGTTTCATAGTGAGGATAGGTATAAATATCTAACTTCCATTGATAGAAATATGCTACTTCTAAATAAACTAACTCTAAACAATGATGAGAGCTACAAGCATATCTATGGTCATGAGTGGCTCTTAGGAGATGAAGAGGCCAATCCTTTTAGACCAATACATGATGTTTTTGGTCATCAAACTGGGCTTGAGGCCTCAGATTCTCCACTTATTTTTGAAGTGGCATACAATAGAGCTACCAAGAGCTCTTGGTGGTTTAGCTCAAATAAAAAAGAGAATGAAAATGGAGATGTGATATGGGAGAAAGATTGGTCTAGTAAAATTCCTGCTAATGGTACTAGTGAGTATGTGGTTAAAGATGTAGCTTTGTGGCTATGGGAGTATATCATCGGTGATGGTTGGAAAAACTATGGAGCTTTAGAGAGAGCACATCTTCATGCTCTTCTTTCAGCAGGGCAAGATTTAGGACTCTTTTTGGATGAGGAGAATCCTACTAAAATATACTCACTCAAAGAGCTTCAAGATGATAAACTAATTGTCGATAAAATCAATGATGCTGGGGTGGCAAAAATAGAACTTTTAAGTATTGATGATAGCAAAAAAAGAGATGCCAATAGGCGTATTGGGAAAGCTATTGCCTTTATTAGTGCAACACCTTATATATTTTTACAAGAGGGGAAATAGTGAAAAATCTAAATATAAATCGTCGTGATTTTATAAAATACTCTTTGGCTACTTTGGCTATGGGCACACTAAATCCCTCTTTGTTATATGGAGCAAAAAGAGCAGTAACAAAGCCTATTTTGGTGAATATAGTTTTAGATGGTGGAGCAGATTTTAGACACATCTTCTCTCCTTTGTGGAGTGAGGAGCCAAGTAGTTATGGCAATGCATTTTGGAGAGCGAGAGCTAGTGCTCACAATCTAGAGAAGAGCAATACAATGAGTTTGGCAGAAAAATCACTAGAGTATTCAAAAATGGAGATAGAAGGCACTACTTTTGGGATTCACCCAAAGGTTGGATGGCTAAAATCTGAGATGATGCAAGGTCGTGTAGCTTTGGTAAATAATGTCATCGGAAGCTCCAATCGCGATCACTCACACTCACTAATAAGGCTAGAGAGTGGAAATGCTGATATTGGAGCACATGATTTTGATCATAGCGGATGGGGAGGGCGGCTTGCTCGAATAGCAGGAGGAAATGTCATCTCCCTATCACGACATGTGCGTCTTTTTTGTAATGCTCCCAAAGGTGAGGATTGGAATTCATATCACAATGATATTGTAATATCAGCGAGTAATAGTCGTAGTATGGGACTTTATGAGTATGATACATTAGCTGATATAGAGAGTGGAAAGAAAAACTACAAGTGGAATGAATCTGCACAGCTCTCTCGCGCACTAAGTAGCTACTACGCTGCAAAAAAGGAGGAGATTCCTCTAAATTCTCCATACTATAAATTTATTCAACATGAAAATCTACTTAGAGAGTTTGGGAAAAAGATAAATGGTAGATTGGCAAATATAGAGGAGCCTGAAACACTAAAATCTCTCTATAGTGGAGATAGTGCTCTAAATAGTAGCTATTTTGGCAAACAGGTGAGAAATCTTTATGATTCGCTACTATGTCAAGATCTTCTAAATGCTAGAGTTCTTAGCATGGAGTATGGTGGCTGGGATAGCCATAAGAGACAAAAAGAGTCAATTGAGCCAAAATTTGAAGATATTTTTGGAATCCAAAAAGGGTTAGATGAGGTGACAAAACTTATAGCTCAAAATCTTCCAGAGATATATGAAAATCTTATATTTGTAGTTACTAGTGAGTTTGGAAGACAGCTTGCAGCAAATGGTGATAATGGGACTGATCATGGAAGAGGAAGCTCTGTTTTGCTAATAGGCAAACCAATTAAAGGTGGAATCTATGGAGATATGTTTCCAAATAATGAGATAGATAGATTTGATATTCCAAATGAAGATATCCATGGGCTTACAACTATGGAGCAGGTATTAGCCCAAGCTTGCAACAAAATAGAGAGCGGAAGTGGAGCAAAGATATTTAACTTAGAGGGTAGCAAAGTAGAAGATGGAGTAGAATTACAAAAGATTTGATATTTATTTTTAGGAGTAGTTCTGTTTATTGGTATCACGGAGCCTCGTAGGTTGTTGTGCTTCACAACAACACAAAAAATATATTAAGCCAAAAGTTTCGTGGTGCGGTAGCTGTGACCTACCAAACTAGGAGACTTAAGTTTTTGCACACATATATACGAATTTATCATAAAATCGCAAATAAATCAAGCCTCCATCATCACACCCAAAAGATGTTTGGCAACTCTAAAGGAGTTTGCATATATGGTCCAAGTGTATGGTACGCTGCCACCAGTTGGCATAAAAGATGCATCTGTTATGTATAGGTTTTCTAGTTCGTGTGATTTGCAATTTTTATCTAGTACAGAGGTTTTTGGATTCTCTCCAAAACGACATCCGCCAGCTACTAGATTTGGAGGAGGGCTTGAGCTTATACTCATGCTAATCTCTTTTGCCCCCATCTTTTCAAGCACTTCTGTGGCTTTTTTTGCTAAAAATTCCCCCACTTTTAAGTCATGTGGATGTCCATAGAGATTTATCACACCCACATTTACGCCATATTTGTCTTTTTTGCTTTCATCCACACTGACAAAGCACTCATTGGTTGGTAGCCAGTCATTGAAGACTTCAAAGGTCAAAACTCTTGAGGTTGTTAATGTTTTTTTGATTTTTCTCTCCAAATCTCTTCCCCATGTTATGTTTCCTTTATCATCATAGATTTCACGCATGGCTCTTGAGATGATATTTGAATGCTCAAAAAGAAAGTCAATTGTCCCACCTTTGTATTTTTTGCCTTCTGCCTCAAATTCGTACCACTGCTGCAAGCTTCGATTGAAAAACAGCCCTCTTTGCATTAGAGTTTCTTGCTCATTTTTTGATAGATTTTCAAAATAAAATCTCCCTTTTCCTGTGCCACCAGCTGAAAAGATAAGATTTTTACCTACTTGGTTGTTGTTGTTTGCTAAGCCATTTGGAAAGAAGCTATTTTTGGAGTTTAGGAGTAACCTAGATGTCTCTATAGGCTGTGCTGCAAGAATAAAAATCTTTGCTTTTATAGTATGAGATTTGCCACTACTATCAAAATATTTTACTTGAGTTATTTTAGATTTATCGCTTATTAGTTGATATACAAACGCTTCTGTGATGATTTTTGCCTTACATTTTTGTAAAAGTGCAGCTCTAGAACTCCCTTTTGCACCTGTAGCACATGGGTAGCTACCACAAAAGTTGGAGTATGAGCATGCCCCTCTTTTTAGTGCATCTATTGGAAGTATTGCTCTAGGGATTGGGATGGATTCAAATTTTAGCTCATTGCATGCTTTATCAAACCATTTGGTAACTCCGTTTTCTTGTAGTGCAGTGTATGGAAATTTTGAAGTTGAGCGAGGCTCCAAAAAGGAGTGAGCTTTAACTTCGCCTGAGACCCCAATAACATCTTCTACTTTTGTATAAAATGGCTCTAACTCCTCATAAGAGATAGGCCAATCCACTACATTTGCTCCCTTGATCTCACCATAAGTGCTTTTTAGCCTAAAATCATTTGGCTTTAGGCGATAAAAATAGCCACTCATTAGGTTAGAGCTTCCACCAACCATAGAGCCATTCCAGAAACTCCAGCTATACTCTCTACCATCATACACCTCTATAGAGCCATCTTGGGTTCTCTCTTTGATGATGTGGTACTCATCTTCTAGTTTTGGACTATACATATCTCTTCTTGAGATGGCTAGTTCATCTTTGCTAAAATCCTCTTCTTTGTAGTATTTTCCCTTTTCAAGGACTACAACGCTAAAACCTGCATTGCTAAGCTCATAAGCAACAGGTGCACCTCCTGCACCACTTCCTACAATACAAACATCATACATCATAAAAACGCACTTTTTGGTCTTGGATATCCGCTTTTATGTTCAAGCCACTCCCACCCTTTTTGATTTTTGTTGATGCCATATATTGGGTCACCTAGTAGGGATTCTAGCGTGTATTGCAGTATCGTGTAGATAAAATGCTCTCCCCATCTCTCTTTGGAGATCTTTTGTAGTAGGCTTTGCCTCTGCTTAGATGAGAGTTTTGTGTAGATTTTTTTATATTCGCTCAATGCCTCTTCATTTAGCCATTTGACACCATTTCTGATAAATTTTTTATCTTTTTTGGCTATTTTTGAGTGACTTAATATTATTAGCATATACAAATCACTACGAGACTCTAACTCTTTTGCCAAAGGAAAAAGATCCTCTTGCAATAAAGCTATAGTCTCAAGGGGAACTACTTCTGCAAATAGTTCACCTCTTGAAAATATAGACAAGGCAATTGTCAAAAAACCACTTTTGAGAAGTAAACGCCTAGATATAGCGTAGTTTTTAAGCTCTATCAATCAACCGCACTTTCCAGCACCGCACTTCATAGTTGGTGTTTTTTTTGTATCATTTCCACATTTTCCCTCACCACACTTCATGGCTGGAACCTCTCTTTTGGTATCACCACATTTTCCTTCACCACACTTCATGACTGGAACCTCTTTTTTGGTATCACCATGGTTATCTGCACTAGAAGTTGTTGCCCCAATAAATAGTGCAACTACAAATATAAAAACTAAAGACTTAAACTTGCTCATGTTAATTTTCACTCCTTTTTAATAAATTCTAGAAATCAGTATATCACACAAAACAACAAAATCAAAAAATAATTGTAAACCTATTTTTCACCTCCTTGTTTGAAGATATGGAGAGTTGAAATTTGTGATCTTTGCAGACTTGATTGATGATATCAAGACCTATTCCAAAGCCTCCTCTACTCTTATCAGCTCTCTTGTATCTCTCCATAATCACGCTAATTCTCTCTTCATCTATT
>JAABSR010000049.1 GCA_011390245.1 Campylobacterales bacterium | reverse complement strand
GAAAGTCTCTGGCTTAAAAGCTCATTTCTTAAAGGTTCACTTCCTAATAGAAAATTTTTAGCACTATCAAGCTCTTTTTGGGTAGCTCCTTTTTCTACAAAATCCTTTACTACATCTTTTACAATTTTTATAGCTTCATGCTCATTTTCGATTTTTGTCTGAAGATAGCCAAAAGCGTAGGAGTGTGATTTGTTGATATTAAACCTCATATAAGCAGAATATGCCAATCCTCTTTTTACTCTAACCTCCTCCATCATCCTGCTCCCAAAACCGCTACTTCCAAGAATAAATGCAGCAACTTTTGCTTTGTAGTGATCATCTTTTATAGATTTTAGATGCAGTGGTGCTCCAAAGTATATATATGCCTGTTTTGTATCTTTGTAGTTTCTAACAACATCACCTTCTGATTTTGGTGCAAAATATAGCTCATCTACAACCTCTCCTCTTTGGAGATTTTTTAGAATATTTTTTGAGTAGTTTTTTGCTTCTTCCTTGCTCAAATCACCACCAACAACCACAATAGCACTATCTATGACTATATTACTTTTTAGATATTTTTTTATATCTTTTATATCTATCTTCTCTATACTCTCTTTTGTACCAAAAGATGGATGCTCTAGTGGTGTATCTTTGAAAATAGTCTCTAGCAAGATTCTGTTTGCACTATAATCAAAATCGCTCTCTTTTCTTGATATTAGAGCATTTAGTTCGATTTTTATCTTACTAAGTGCCTCTTTTGTGATATTTGGATCTTCTAAAAGAGAGCTTGCCAAATCTAGGGCTTTTTTAAACTCACTTTTTAAAGAGCTAATATCAATAACCAAAGTCTCACTTCCAGCATGAACTGATATATTTATAGCCCTACTCTCAAGCTTTCTTGCAAACTCTACTGAGCCATCTTTTTTTGTACCCTCATTTAATATTTTTGAAGATATTTGAGCAATACCCTTTTTTGTATCATATATATAACCACTATTTTTAAAAACTATCTGCATGTGAACAATTGGAATATTATCGCTTTTTTCAAAGATAACTGGTACCTCTACTTCTTTTACCTTTACACTACTTAACTCAGCAGACATCAAAACCCCTTCTAAAAAAATAAAAAATATTATAAAAAATCTCATCAGTAACTCTCTAGTATATTATATGCTGTATCCCTCTTTGCAGGTAACTCGCCTATATCCCTTATAAGTCTTATCATCTCTTCTTGATTTAGAGCATTTTTTGCTCCAGCTGCGGCTACTACATTCTCTTCCATCATTGTGCTACCCAAATCATTTGCACCAAAAAGAAGTGCAAGCTGACCTACATAACTTCCCTGTGTAACCCATGAGCTTTGGATATTTCTAAAGTTATCTAGATAGATTCTACTAGCGGCTAAAAGTCTTAGATATCTATTTGAACTCTGCTTGTTGATATCTGGAAACTCCTCTTTTAGAGGTGTATTATCAGGTTGAAATGACCACATGATAAATGCCCTAAAGCCCCCAGTAATATCTTGAAGCTCTCGCAATTTATCCCAATGCTCTACTATCTCCTCATCACTTTCAACTGTCCCAAACATCATAGTTGCAGTAGTTTTCATCTCTATCTCATGAGCACTTTTATGAATCTTAAGCCATCTATCGCTACTTAGCTTTTTTGGAGCAACTATATCTCTTACTCTATCACTAAGTATTTCAGCCCCAGCACCAGGAATAGAAGAGAGACCTCTTTTTTGCAATCTTTTTAAAACCTCTTTTATAGAGATATTTGATATTTTAGATATATAGTCTATCTCAACAGCTGAAAATCCATGTATTGTGATATCTGGAAATTTTTTATTGATATGCCCTACTAACTCCTCATACCACTCTATAGTAAGATCTGGATGGACTCCTCCTTGAAAAAGTATCTGAGTTCCACCTATGCTTATTAGTTCCTCTATCTTCTTATCTATCTCATCAAAAGATAATATATAAGAATCCTCTTCTCTCTTGCCTCTTTTAAATGCACAAAATTTACAGTTTATGCTACATATATTTGTATAATTTATATTTCTATCCACTATGAAAGTGGTAATTTTTTTAGGGTGAAGTTGCTCTTTTATTTTGCTAGCTCTAAGACCTAGCTCCTTTAAATCACAATCTCTTATAAGTTCTAAAATCTCCTTACGACCAACCCTCATTAAAATCTCTGCCCCATAGAGAACTCAAAACTTGAAACCTTATCGCCTTTTTTGTCATCAAGTGCTTTTGGAAAGATAAGATGCAGAGGTCCTACTGGAGAAATCCACTCTATTGCAGCACCAACTGAGCTTCTAGAGATCTCAGCAAAATCATCTTCACCAACCATCCCAAAATCATAAAAAAGTGTCAATCTCATCTGCACAGTATCAAAAAGACCATAAGATGCTTCAACACTATTTGAAAAGACCATTTTACCACCAGTTCGGATACCATTTTGATCCATTGGTGATATAGAGCCTGATTTATATCCTCTGATGGTGCTAATACCGCCAAGATAAAACTTCTCATTTATAGGCAAATAGCCATTATCTATAAGATACCCAAATCTACCCTTGTATCTCAAAATAATATCTTGGTCAATATAATCCTCCAATCCTTTATAGGTTGAAAATGAGCTTCTATTTTTTATATATTTTTCATCTCCACCCACTCCAGCATACTCAATATAAGTACTAGCTATGATTCCCTCACTTGGAAGAAGATAGTCATTTGTATTGTCAAAACTCAAACCAGGAGTTATTGAACTTTTTATAAACTCCCCATCATCATAATATTTTTTATACTCCTCTTCTAGGGTATCTACATATCCTGTGAGTGTTGTTTGTGTTATCTCATAGCCAAGTGATGCTTTTAGGTGTCTGCTTAGATTCTTGCCCAAAGTCACACCAAAACCATTTTTTTTCTCAGTGTAGTCATAGGCTTCAAATTCCATTTTGTAAATTTCAGTTGAGAGAGAGTATTCACTATCATAAACCCTTGGATTGTATATAGAAAATTTATATTTTTGCTCTTTTGTAGAGGTATCTATAGTACCACTAGCACTCATGCCACTTCCAAATACATTCTTATCACTCAAACCAACCATACCACTTAGACCACCATAACTACCATAACCTATGCCAAATTTAAATTCACCTGTTTTTGCCTCTTTCACAACCACCAATAAATCTATCAAATTCTCACTTACTCTTCTCTCTTCAATCTCAACATTTTCAAAATATCCACTTCTTTTTAGAGCATTTACAGAATCTTTTAAATCAGTGTAGCTATACTCATCTCCTGGTGCTAAAAATATATCTCTCCTTATAACTCTATCAAGCGTTCTTGTGTTTCCAGAGATTAAGACATCATTTATTTTCACCTTCTCTCCGACCACTACTGAGTAGGTGATATCAACTTTCCCCTCATCACTTCTTTTGTTGAAATCAGGTGCGATTCTTACAAATGCATAGCCAAGATTTGCTATCTTCTCTTTTATGGCCTCCATATCTTTTCTAACTCTACTCACATCAAATCTTCTACCCTCAATACTTTTAAGAGAAGATCTCAGCACATCTTCTGATAAGACATCTTTATCTAAGAAAAATCCAATTTTATCTACCTCATACGCCTTGCCTTCTGATATTTTGTATTCAATAGTTGCATCATAGGTGTTGAAATTTGCACTCAAATACGGTGAGGAGACTTGAGCATCAAGAAATCCTTTTGTCATGTAGTAGTCTCTAATCCTAGCAGAATCGTACTCAAGGTCATTTACCTTTAGCTCTCCACTATTAAATCCCCACATCCATCCTATGAAGTCTCTCTCTCTGTTTGAAGTTCCAGATTCAAAATCACCTCCATCAAACTCCTCTGCTCCGCAATATTTGATCTCTCTTATGGTTATATTTTCACCCTGATTTATATCAAAAATAAGATTTATAGAGTTTTGATTTATCTCTTCTGTAGTAGCCTCTACAACAGTATCATAATAGCCTCTACTCTCAAGCAAAGAGACAATCCTTCTTTTTGTCTCCTCCACCTTGCCAACATCATAGACATCACCTTTTTTTAAACCAAGCTCTCTATTTAGCTCTTCACTCTCTTTATTATTTCCATAACCATTTAGATCAATATTTGCAATAATAGGCTTCTCTACAAAATGATATGTCAAAACTCCACCATCTTCTGTGACATATATATCTTTGAAATATCCCTGTTCATAAAATCTATATATAGAATCATCTATCTTTTTTATATCAATAGGCTCACCAATTTTAACCCCTATCATCTCCTGAGCAACAATTGGTGAGATGTGTATCAAACCTTCAAATTCAACCTTTTTTAGATTCACACCAAAAACAAATATTGGAAAAACGCCTATTAATATTGCATAATTTAATCTCATTTCCTAATCACCTTCCATTAATAAAAGAGTGATTATAGCCCTGATTTGATTAATACTCATTTATTGACTCACTAGATACAATTATAGAGGATATGAAGTGGTAAAAACAAAAAAAACAAAGTGAAGGATTTATAGGTGAGAGCAGGGATTGTTGGATTAGGTCTTATGGGTGGCTCGCTGGGTTTAGCACTCAAAAAAAGTGGAAAGTTTGATTATATTTATGGGCTAGATCACAATCCAATGCATAAGGATTTGGCAATAGCTCTAGGTTTAGTTGATGAGTGCACCAATAAAGAGGAGATACTAAAATGTGATATTATATTTTTAGCTATCCCTGTTGAGGCTATTATCTCATTTATTGATTCTGTAGATTCTTTGCCAACTCACACTACAATAGTAGATCTAGGAAGCACAAAAGATCTCATACACAACTCAATACCAAAAAAATTAAGAAAAAATTTCATCACTGCTCACCCTATGTGTGGTACTGAAAATTTTGGACCAAAAGCTGCAATAGATAATCTCTATAGAGACAAAATTGTTGTTTTAACCGATCTAGCCTCTAGTGGAGAGCTTCAAGTTGCTCTGGCAAAAGATATTTTTGTATCAATAGGCATGCACATAGTAAATATGGAATCAAAAGAGCACGACAACCACGCAGCCTATATTTCACATCTTCCACATATTATTAGTTATGCTTTGGCAAATACAGTTCTAGCCCAAGAAGACCCACAATCAATACTCTTGCTAGCTGCTGGTGGTTTTAAAGATATGAGCAGAATCGCAAAAAGCTCCCCAAAAATGTGGTGTGATATCAGCAAACAAAATAGAGAGTTCTTACTCCAATCAATTTATAAATTTGAAGAGGAGCTAAAAAACTCAAAAAAGATGATAGAAAATAGAGAGTGGGATGATCTCTTAAACTGGATGGAGAGTGCAGTAAAGCTACATGATATATTATAGTTAGTCAATCTCTAGAAGCACTTTTTCTAAGTCATAAAGCTCATATCGTATATTTTTAAACTTCGTAGATTCTTTGCAAGATTGAAGCTTTAGTATCTCCTCAAGCACTCTTGAAGATTCTTGAGTTCTTTTGAAGTTTGCTAAGATTATTGATCTTAGGCTATCTCGGCTTGATTCGCTTTTGGTTGTTGCCTTTGAGACATCATTTACTATATCTCTAGAATCCAAAAGCTCTAAAAAATTTTGAACTCTAGAGATATGTCTTAGATCTTTCAATCTAACTGAAATCTCTTTGTTGTCATATATATATCTGAAAATATCCTCTAATACCCTAAGCCCCTCTCTTAATCGATTGAGATTGGCATCAACTACTCTTTTTGTCTCCCTCTCCATCTTTTGGCTACAAATTATATCTAGGCAAAAAGCCTAGATATTTTATTCATCGCTATTACCAAAAATACCAAATAGTTGAAGAAGTGCAACAAAAAGGTTGAAGAAACTAAGATATAGAGATATCGCAGCTTCAACTGGTGAGCTATATGCTCCTTTGATTATATTTTGTGTGTCATAGGCTATAAAAAGACTAAACAAAATCGCTGCAGCTCCAGCAATAATTGTTTGAAGCATTGGATTGCCCAAGAATATGTTTATAACAGAACCTATCACCACTACTATTAGGGCAATAAAAAGCATCTTACCCATATTTGCCAAATCCTTAGAGGTTCTAAGTGCAAAAAGTGACATCCCTCCAAAAATAGCAGTAGTTAGCAAAAATGCATTTGCAACAATAGAAGCACCACCTGGCATCGCCAATATCACACTCAAAAGTGGAGTTAGCGTTAGTCCGGTCAAAAATGTAAACGCAAATAATACCGCTAAGTTGATACCTGGTTTATCTCTTACGGCATAGATTCCAAACAGAAGTGCAAACTCTAAAATAACCAATCCCCAGTACCAAGAAGCAATAATAGGAGCTATTCCCATACCCAAATATGCACCTACAGTTGCTGCTAAAAGTGACCCTGCAAAAAGTTGATAAGTCTGCTTTATAAAAGCAACCATGGCTACCTTTGAGCTATCTTTACTCTCATAAGCTTCGCTTGTAGCACTACTGGAAAACTCATTTCCAGAACTCACATAATTTCTGTCATAAATTGACATATATCTTCCCCCTTGAATTCAAAATCATACTTTTAAAACTGTAGATTATCCAATATAGTATATTAAACAACTTATGGTTTACGCTTCTAAATATGCGACTTAAGTCTTTTTAAAGTCAAAGAGTAATTAAACTGTTTTTATTATTGTGCTATCATTACAGACACAAATTTACCAAAAAAAGGAGAGTTGATGGCACTAAAAGTAGCGATAAATGGATTTGGAAGGATAGGAAGATGTGTTGCAAGAATCATATTAGAGAGAGATGATGTCGAATTGGTTTCAATAAATGACCTTGCTGATTTAGAGATGTTAGCTTATCTTCTAAGAAGAGATTCTGTTCATGGTACATTTTCACTTGATGTTCAAAAAATTGCAGAGGACAAGTTAAAAATTGGAGATAAAGTTATAAAAGTTCACTCAGAGAGAGATCCTTCAAAGCTTAGATTTGCAGATGATGGTGCTGATGTACTTCTTGAGTGCACTGGATTGTTTCTATCTCAAGACAAAGTACAAGCTCATATAGATAATGGAATCAAAAAAGTTCTATTTTCAGCTCCAGCAAAAGATAATACACCAACTTTTGTACTAGGCGTAAATGCTCATGAGTACAATGGTGAAAAGATCATCTCAAATGCAAGCTGTACTACAAACTGTCTAGCTCCTGTTGCTAAGGTTTTGCATGACAATTTTGTGATTGAAAAAGGTAATATGACCACAATACATAGCTACACAAATGATCAAAATATTCTTGATGTAATGCACAACAAAGAGACTAGAAGAGCAAGAGCAGCTGCTATAAACATGATACCTACAACTACTGGAGCAGCCAAATCTTTGGGCAAAGTTATACCATCTCTTCAAGGTAAACTACATGGTCACTCTGTAAGAGTTCCAACTCCTGATGTTTCTATGGTAGATCTAAATGTTGTTTTAGGCAAAGCAGTAACTGCTGAAGAGATAAATGCAGTTATCAAAAAATCTAGTGAAAATGAACTCGCTGGAATCTTAGGTGTTGATGAAGACAATGGAGTAAGTACAGACTTCCTAAGAGACCCTAGAAGCTCTATTGTTCCTCTTGATTTAACATTTGTAGTAGAGGGTAATTTTGCAAAAGTTATGGCTTGGTATGACAATGAGTGGGGATACTCAAACAGATTAGTAGATATGGCACTTTATATTTCAAAGTAAAAAATCTTTTACGCACTTTTAAATAAGTGCGTAAAAGCTCAAAAATCTACTTACTTGAAACAACTCTATTTCTCCCACTATTTTTAGCTTCATAGAGAGCATTATCTACTCTCTTTAAAAAATCAACAACATTCTCTCCACTTTTATATAGCGCAACACCAAATGAACTTGTCACTCTTCCAACATTTTCAAATGAAAACTCCTCTATATCTTTTCTGAGCCTCTGTGCAAAATGTGTGGCATCTTCTATATTTGTATCTGGAATAAGCACTGCAAACTCTTCTCCGCCCCATCTAGCAAAAGTATCTGTACTTCTTAGGCTACTTTTTACTATTTTTGCAAAAGATTTTAGCACCTCATCACCGACATCATGTCCATGCTTATCATTTACAATCTTGAAATGATCTATATCAAAAAATACTATAGCAAGTGAACCTTTGCTTCTTTCACTTTTTCCTATCTCAATCTCCAACATCTCATCAAATTTATGTCTATTATAGATGCCTGTAAGCTTATCTGTGACAACATTTTTCTCTAAAGTTCTATTTTCATTATCAAGTGCTGTTACATCAGTAAATGAGAGAATATACTCTGTCATATTCTTCTCATTTGTCAGTTTACTTGCATGAAAGGCAAAAGATTTATATCTACCATGATTATCTTTTAGAACAACTATATGCTTCTTTGTTTCACCATCTAGAATCTTATCTATTGTTTTTAGATCTATTTTGTTTATATAGTGGTCACCTTTGTCAATAGGCACTATTATCTCATTTATTCCGCCATGCTTATCTTTCAAGCGCTCTCTACTATCTAAACCAAAAAATTCCATAAAACTTTTATTGCTTTTGATTATCTCTAGATTGCTATTTAGCAGGATTAGCATATTTGATTGGGAATCAATAATCTGCTGTGCGTATGCTTGAAATCTAGCTTTTTGTTTCTCATGGAGAACATATTTTGCATTGTCATTTAGGAGTGAAAATAGTCTATTTCTATTTATTGGCTTTATCATATAGCCATTTATCTCTAGATCAATTGCAGCCAAGAGATACTCACTATCGCCAAAAGCTGTAGTTAGAATTATTCTAGCATCTTTGTTTATCTCTTTTATCTCTTTTGCCATATCAAGACCATTTTTGATAGGCATCTGTATATCTGTGATAACCACATCGGGCGAGAGCTCTTTATACATTTTCAAGCCCTCTTCGCCATTTTCTGCAATATGAAGTTTTTTGATATGTCTGCTTATTAGAGATGCTAGAGATTCTCTAATTATATCTTCATCTTCTACATAAAGTATCTCTATCTCTTTTAGTTCAGGTGCTGGATTTATCTTCTCTCTCAACTCTATTCCTATTTTTTATTTATAAGCCTTCATCACTCTTTTAGTCTCTCTATTTTTGCTCCAAGTGCTCCTAGTTTCACCTCAAGATTTTCATATCCTCGATCTAGGTGGTAGATTCTGTGTATTGAAGTCTCTCCTTTAGCCACTAGAGCAGCAAGCACTAGTGCACTACTAGCCCTAAGATCTGTAGCCATAAGCTCAGCATTTCTTAGTGGAGTTTTACCATTTATTGTAGCAGTATTTCCCCTAAGATGGATTGATGCACCAAGTCTATGTAGCTCACTTACATGCATAAATCTATTCTCAAAAAGTCTCTCCTCGATAATACTACTACCATCTGCTTGAGTTGCCAAAGCCATAAATTGTGCCTGCATATCTGTTGGAAATCCAGGATATTCAGCAGTTATAATTTCAACTGGTTTTACTATTTTGGCTGGAGAGATCGATATATTTTTGCCATTGATTGTTATCCCAAAACCCATACCCTCAAGCTTATTTAGTACAGATTTTAAATGGTTTGGCTCAGCATCTTGGATCTCAATTTCTGAATTTGTAATAGCTCCAGCACATAGATATGTACCAGCCTCTATCCTATCTGGAATTATATCTATACTATCTATATCAAAAAGCTCTCCACCACTTCCCTCTATGATAATCTCATCACTTCCAACACCTTTGATATTCAAGCCACCCTTTTGTAGTACCTCACACAATTGGATAACCTCAGGCTCTTTTGCTGCATTTACAATTTTGGTAGTTCCCTTTGCCAAACTTGCAGCCATTATCACATTTTCAGTGCCAGTAACTGTGATTTTATCAAAAACTACAACTCCACCCTTTAGTCCATCTTTTGCATTTGCAACTATGTAGCCACCTTTTATCTCAATCTCAGCACCAAGTGTTTGCATAGCTTTTATGTGTAAATCAACAGGTCTTGCACCAATAGCACAACCACCAGGGAGTGAGACTTCACATCTGCCAAATCTAGAGAGTAGCGGTCCTAGAGTTAGAACAGAGGCTCTCATTTTTCTGACAATATCATATATAGCTTTTGTCTCATTAACCTCTTTAGTGTCTATCACAACTTTAGAGCTGCTCATCTCTCTTGTGTATCTACCGCCTAACATCTCTATTAGCTTCAAAAGTGTAGAAATATCTACAACATCAGGCACATTTCTAAGCTCAACCTCTCTTTTTGAAAGAAGAGTTGAGACTATAAGCGGAAGAGCTGCATTTTTAGCCCCTGAAATTTTTACTGAGCCACTTAACTTGTGGCCACCTTCAATCTTTAGATAATCCATTTTTCTCCTATCTTATTTATCTCTCTCTTTAAATGCTTGAGCAAATCTCTTCTCTATATCAACTTTTGATTTAGGGTTTTTTGAAATTATCCTATCTTTTAGCTTATTTGAACTCTCAATATCAAAAGATTCTACCAAAGCAAGCCTATAGATAAACTCCATCTTCTCTTCAATCTTTTCCCCATTATCAAAATTTTCATACTCTTCCAAAAACTCATCCAAAAGCTTCTCTACACTCTCTAAATCCAAGCTCTTATCGCTAATTAGCTCATTTAGTTTTTCTATAGAGTGCTTTTTATCTCCATCATCACTACTCAAAGCTTCATATACAATACCAATAATTGCAAAAAATATTATAGGCAAAATCAGTGCATACATCACACCCCATACTACATAAAAAAAGGTGCTATCATACATCTTAACTCTTTTTATGCAGTAGAATAAAAATCACTTTTTTGGTTCAGAGCTACTTGATTGATTTTGCTTTTTATAGAATACATTTGTAGCCTCTATAAAACCATCTATTGAGCCACAATCATATCTCTTGCCTTTAAACTTATAACCCAAAACCATTCCTTTTTTACACTGCTCAAGCAGAGCATCAGTTATCTGAATCTCTCCATTTTTACCAGGTTTTGTGTTTTGCAAAATAGAAAAAATATCAGGAGTTAGTATATATCTCCCAATCACTGCTAGATTTGTTGGTGCCTCTTCTATTGAGGGTTTCTCCACCATGGAAGAGATCATATAGATTCCATCCTCTATCTCTTTTCCCTCAATCACGCCATACTTATCAACCTCATCCCTCTCCACCTCTTCAATAGCAACAATAGAACATCTATACTTTTCATATATCTTTACCATCTGTTCCAACACTCCAACTCCTCCAGAACCTTCACACAAATCATCCGCCAAAAGAACAGCAAAAGGCTCATTGCCAATCAATGTCTCACCAGTTAGTATCGCATGACCTAGCCCATTCATCTCTACTTGTCTAGTATATGAAAATGTGCACTTATCAATTATATCTCTAACATCAGCTAAATAGTCCTCTTTTTTTGTACCCTTTATCTGGTGCTCTAGCTCATAAGATATATCAAAATGATCCTCAATTGATCTTTTTCCTCGACCTGTAACTATTGCCATAGTAAATATTCCAGCACTCATAGCCTCTTCTACACCATATTGAATAAGTGGCTTATTTACTATTGGCAACATCTCTTTTGGCATAGCTTTTGTAGCTGGTAAAAATCTTGTTCCATATCCTGCAGCTGGAAATAGACACTTTTTTATCATGTTTGAACCTTTATAGTGATATCAAATGATTTTAGTGAAGTTTTGTTGAGAGTGAGATAAGAGGAGGGTTCTCTTTTGCC
>JAABSR010000048.1 GCA_011390245.1 Campylobacterales bacterium | reverse complement strand
AATATTAGCTCATTTACAGCCTCATTTGCCCTATCTCCATCATTTCTAGTGACCACACTATAGATACCTTTCTCTTTTAGCTGCTCTTTTATCTCCTCTAGTGAGCTCAAAACATCTTCTGCTATAACAACTGCATTTGAGCCTTGAAGTTTTGATATCGTAAGCGTAACTTGTTGATACTCTTTTTTGTCATCATTTAGATTATATATGTAGGCATTTTTTTTATTCTGAAAATCTTCACCTCTACTCACTTTTGCT
>JAABSR010000047.1 GCA_011390245.1 Campylobacterales bacterium | reverse complement strand
ATATCTCTTAGGTATATTGGAGAACCCATATAGTTTGCGACTATAATATTTTCTATATCTTTTGTCGATTCTATAGCATTTTTTATCCCAAAAGTGACTAGCTTGCCCTCTTTTGTTTCAGTTGTAAGATCTGGAACCTCTACTGAGATCGATTCTATAGCTTTTGCTATCATGCTTAGTGAAAGATTGTAGCCTGAAAGTCTATTTACATCTACTAGGACTGAAAACTGCTCTTTTTTCTCACCTATTAGCTCTGTCACTGCAACATTTTCAAGTGCATTTAATCTATGCTGAATTTTTGAGACCTCTTTTGTAAGTTCTACCCTACTCATGCCCTCTTTTGAATAAAATGCGATAGAGAGGATTGGTATATCAGTATCTATATCTAGGGGCTTGATTATTGGCTGCATGATACCTTTTGGAAAGATATCGATATTTTGCATAATCTTATCATATAGTTTTAGGTCAGATTCTTGTTTGTTTTCTCCTATGAAAAAGGAGACATTTACAACACCTACATCATCCATAGCAACACCATGAATATTCTCTACAGATTTTATCTCTTTTATTTTCCGCTCAAGTGGCTCTACTATGATATTTTTAACCTCTTCTGCACTAGCCCCTGGCATCATAACCATCACTGTGCCGCCACTTACTTTTATTTGTGGATTCTCCTCTCGTGGAGTTATCTCTAAAGCTATATATCCAACTACGAGCAAAAAGACTCCAAGGATTGAAGTGAGTGGGGATTTTAGAAAATATTTAGCTAGGATTCCAGCTATATTTTTTGGTTTATACTCAATCTTTTCCATTTCACTCTTCTACTTTTATTGAGATTTTTGCAAACATACCTGGATATATGGTGCTCTCTTTTACATCAAAAGAGATTTTTATCTTAAAAGAGTGGGTTAGAGGGTTTGAGCTTGGGATAATTGAGCTTATCTCTCCCTCTGTTATAAAAGAGAGTGAAGGTATTTCAACCACACATTTTGTACCCTCTTTGATCTCTTTTAGATTTGTCTCACTTATCTCAGCTTCTATCTTTAAATCACTCAAATCTGAGAGTATAATCGCTGGCATTCCAGGTATTGCCATCTCTCCTACTTTGATATTTTTACCTACTATCACACCGCTATTTGGGGCTTTTATGTTTAGATAGTTGTATTGATTTTCTATCTCTTTGAGTTGTTCTTCTGCTTGCTCTACTTGCTTTTTGGCAATATTCACCATAGCTTTTAAATTTTTCTCTTCTAATTCAAGGGTCTCAAGTTCATATTTTGAGATCATATCTTTTTCATATAATCTCTTGTGCCTTTGAAGATTTAAAAGCACATTATCATACTGATTTTTGTACATATTCAAAGATAGATTTGCTTGAGCGATTGAAAGCTTTACTTGAGACTTTTGAGCATCTATCTCTTTGCTATCTATAGAGTATAAAAGATCACCCTCCTCTACTCTATCGCCCTCACTCACTTTGATCTCTTTGACATAACCCATGTTTCTAGAACTTATCATCTTTTGGTTATCACTTATAACACTTCCGCTAAGATTTAGCTCACTTCCTTGTAGTAAAAATAGTGCAATCCCCAATATCAATATATATCTCATCTACATCTCTCCTCTATTTGCTAGCTTTTCTAGCTCAAATATCTTTTTGTTTCTACTGTTTTGAAGTGTTTGAAGCTCTAATGTTGTTTTGATTCTCTCGTTATGTTTGATTAGTACATCATTTATTGAAACAAGCTTCTCTTTGTATCTCTCCTGATAGTTCTCATATATTCTCTCTTTTAGCTCTAGCTCTTTTTTTAGCGAAGATATATCATAATCAAAACTTTTTATTTCTGTTTTGATTCTAGAGTGACTTAATGTCAAACCTTTTTTTGCAAGCTCCTCTTGAGTATCTACCTTTAGTTGCTCTATTTTTGCCATCTCTATTTTTTTACTTTTCGCCCCACCACTAAATATGTTCCATCTTAACTCCAAACCTAAAGTGTAGTAGTCTCTCTCCTTGTAGTCAAAAAACTCGCTACTAGCATATCCAGCCCTAAATACTGCACCAACTTTAGGATAAAAAGAGGATTCTTCTAATCTTTTGGAATCTTTAGCTATATCCTTTGCAATTTTAAGTTTTTTGATTTCAAGGCTATTCTCCAATACATCTTCAGAGCTTACATCCAAAACAGGAATATCTAGATTCTCCTTTTTTATATCTCCAATCTCTTCATCACACAAAAATGATAAGTACTCATATAGAAGCTTTTGATTTGCTACGCTTTGATTTAGCACTCTTTTTATGTTTGCTTTTTGAGTTTGCACCTCTAAGAGGTCAATATGTTTAGCATAACCCTCTTCTATCATCGATTCTACACTTAGTTCAAGTCGCTCTATCGCCTCCAATATCTCATCTAGATTCTCTTTGAAATTTTGGAGCAACAAAAGATCGAAGTAGCTCTTTTTTGCCTCAAAAAAACTTTTGCTCAAAAGCTCATCGCTCTCTAGTTTTGAGAGCTCAAATAGAGATGTCGCTATCCTCTTATAAGATGAAATCAAACCACCTGTGTATAGAGGTACTGTGTACTCTATTTTGCTCTCATGCATCTCAAAGCTACTAGGGTGATTTAATGCTTTTGGAGCAACTCCTAAGATATCACCACGCATATCATTCTCCATCCAGCCAAGAAACTCACCAAAACCAAAATCTCCAAAAGTTGCTTCTCTGCTTGAGAGCTTCATACCAAATGCATCTCCTGCATGATTTGTGTTGGTATAGGCTTGTACAAAATCCAATTCCCCATATCTTTTGGTATCAACTAAGCTTGATTCTAAGCTTTTTATCCTCTCCTCAAATTTTGAGATCTTTATATCTAAATTTTTGCTTTTCACCAACTCTAAAATCTCATCCAAAGAGTAGGTTTTGGCCTCTAAAAGACCAAAAGAGATAATGAGCAAAAATGCCACAAACATAACCTTCACTATAAATCCTTCTCATTTAAGCTTTGATACATTATATTGATATAGCTTTAATATTGCTACTAGTATTATAAGATATTATATTTTTTTATACCTTAAAGATTTTTTATGTATCTAGATTTAAGAATCTAAAACATTTTTAGAATCATAGAAATATAGTTTGTATTTATAATAAAATGACTATGAATTATTTGTAAAACTTTTATTTAAATTTTATTTCAACATTATTTAGTTACTATTTGAGTGAACACAATTTCATCAAAAAGGAAAAACATGACAAAACTAATCAAAGTGGCGGCAGCCTCACTAATAGTTGCGGGGCTATTTGCAACTACAGCTTCTGCGGATGCAGCAACAGGTCAAAAGTACTACCTAAAAACAATGAAAAAATTTACAGGTTTTAATGGTGTTAAGTTTGCAGCAATGTACTCTCAAGCAGAGTGGGAAGATAGATTTGCAAACGGTGGAGAGGGATTTATAAAAGAATTCTCTGAAAAGTTTCCAGATATGGCAAACTTCTTGAGTGGAGACACTTTTAAAGAGAAGATCATGCCTCACATCAAAGACTTTGCTATTATGTATGCAAACGATTCTGGAAATGTTCCATCTTGCTAATCTAGTCCTTTTCAAAAGTGGCAACATTTAGTTGTTGCCACTCTCTTTTATAGACTTCCTAGCCTACTATCCTTAGCTTAAAAAAGCACTTTTTATTAGCTCTTTTGTATATTCATTTTGTGGATTTTTGTATATCTGTTCTACAGAGCCTCTCTCTATAATCTCACCATCTTTTAAGACAATAACATCATCACATATAGCCTCAATAACACGCAAATCATGTGAAATGAAGATATATGAGATTCCAAATTTTTTCTGAATACTCTCAAGTAGAGTTAGCACTTGAAACTGCACAGCCCTATCTAGTGCAGATGTTGGCTCATCTAAAATTATCAGTTTTGGTTTTAGGATTAGTGCTCTTGCTATGGAGATTCTCTGCCTCTGTCCACCTGAGAACTCATGTGGATATCGATGAAGTGCATCACTTTCAATCCCCACCTCTTTTAGTGCTTTTAGTGCCTCCTCCTCCCTCTCTTTTTTTGTGAGATTCCCAAAAACCACCAAACCCTCTGCAACTATCTCCCCAATACTCATCCTAGGGCTTAGTGAGCTAAATGGATCTTGGAAAACCACTTGCATCTCAGATCTTAGTGCTCTTAACTCTTTTTGGCTTATAGACTCAATATTTACCCCATTTAGCTCTATTTTGCCAGAGGATTTTATAAGCCTTAACACTGCTTGAGCTATTGTACTTTTGCCACTTCCACTCTCACCTACTATTCCAAGTGTGTGATTATTTCCAACTGTAAAGTTCACATTTTTTAGAGCTTTAAATCCACCAATTTTTCTAAAAAATATATCTCTTTTCTCTCCAAATACTACATTTAGCTCTTCTACTTTTAAAAGATTTTCATCACTTCTATCTTTTTTCTCTTTTTTGAGAACAAAATCACTTGTGAGCATCTTTGTGTATTTCTCTTTTGGATTTTCAAAAATCCCCTTTGCACTTCCACGCTCTAAAGCTATGCCCTCTTTCATAACAATCACATCATCGCATATACGCCTAACTATATTTAGATCATGGGAGATAAAAATCATTGCCATATTCAATCTATCTTGTAAATCTTTCAGCAGCTCCAAAATCTGAGCCTCTATTGTGACATCAAGTGCAGTTGTAGGCTCATCAGCTATAAGAATCTTTGGATTATTGGCTATTGCTATTGCAATCACAACTCTTTGTCTTTGACCGCCTGATAGCTCAAAAGGGTAGGAATTTAAAATCCTCTCCTCACCCAAACCTACCAACTCTAGAAGCTCATAAGCTTTTCTTTTTGCCTCTTTTTTAAAAAGCCCTTGATGTATCTCTACACTCTCAGCAATCTGTTTATAGACTTTATGGAGAGGATTTAGAGAAGTAAGAGGCTCTTGAAACACCATGCCAATCTCACCACCCCTCACACCCCTAAGCTCTCTCTCTTTCATTTTTAGGGTATCTTTTCCCATATAAAGAATCTCGCCACTACACTTTGCACCACTACCATCTAGTAGCCTAAGAAGTGAGAGTGCCATCACACTTTTGCCACTACCGCTCTCACCAACTATGCCTAGATTCATGCCCTGTTCCAAAGAGAATGAGAACTCCTCCAAAACCCTCTTCTCTCCAAATGAGATGAAAAGATTCTTAACCTCTAGAAGCCTATTCACTCACACTCAACTCATAGAGTTTTTTTCTCTCACTAGAGCTTGCAATATTTAGCTGTTTTCTATATTTTGTGATAGTTCTTCTAACCATTTTGATATTAAACTTCTCTTCTACCATCGCTAAAATCTTGATATCACTTAGTGGCTTTAGCTTATTCTCGCTTTTTACAGTCTCTTCTATGTAGTTTTTTATGGATGAATTTGACAAATCCTCATCAAGTGCGGTTGTAAAAAAGCTCTTTAGAGCCACTACTCCTCTATTGCATTCGATATATTTTCCAGCTATAGCTCGTGAGATGGTTGATGGTGCATGACCAAACTCCTCTGCTAAATCTTTTAGCTTCATTGGTTTTATTTCACCGCCCCTAAAATAGTCATACTGATACTCTACGATCATAAGCCCTATCTTATAGAGTGTAGCTTTTCTCATCTCAAGTGCATCTATTAAATCTTTTGCCTCTTTTATTTTCAACCTTACAAACTCAGACCCCTTATCAACCCCAGTGGTCTCTATGCTTATTTGTGGGTAATATTTATCATTCAAATTTATCTCAATCTGCCCATCTATCTCATAAACAAAAATATCTGGTATTACATTTTGCTCTTTTTCAAAATACTCAATAGATGGTGGTGATTTAAAAGATTGTATAACCTTGATGGCTTCACGAAACAGTTCTACTTCCCTATGTTTGTTTATATTTTCCATATTTTCCAAAAGAAAAAGCACTACATCATAGAGTTTATCTTCCACATCTGCACTCTCAAGCTGAAAAGAGAAGCTCTCTTTTACATTTTTCGCACCAATGCCGCTAGGATCTATGTAGGCAAATCTCAAACGCACCTTCTCAAACTCTTCAACTTTTACGCCCAAAATCTCTGAAAGCTCCTCTTCATCTCCATCAAAATAGCCATCTTCATTTATATTTTCTACTATTTTATAGGCTATATCTTGAGATTTTTGGGTTGGAAAAAGTGGTGCATTTATCTGCTCATAAAGTACATCATAAAGTGTTTTTTCGCCAATAGTTAGGGATTCTATCTTATCAGTTATAGAGTTTTTTGTCTTTTTATCAAAAGTTTTTTTGGGCAATTTAGAGCTAAAATCACCCTGTATGTTTGATCTAACATCTACATAAGGATTTGTCTGAACATACTCACCAAGTGTATCTTCTAAATCTGAAATATTACTTTGAAGTATTGGAAGCCAGCTTTTAAGTGTAGCGGAAAGCTTAGTCTTTGAAGATACGCTAGCTCTTAACTTCACCTAAGCATCCTTCTTGTAACTATCCAAAATCATAACCTAAAGTGCTCACCAAGATAGTGTTTTCTCACAAGCTCATTCTCATATATCTCTTCACTTGTGCCATTTGCCAAAAGATTACCATCTTTTATAACATAAGCTCTATCACACACTTGTAGTATCTCTCTTACATTATGATCAGTTATAAGCACCCCTATACCAAACTCTACAAGTTGAGTGATTATTCTTTGGATATCAACAATTGCTAGAGGATCAACGCCAGCAAAAGGCTCATCTAGAAGTAGAAATTTTGGATTTTTAACTAAAGCCCTTGCTATTTCGGTTCTTCTTCTCTCACCACCACTTAAGTTTATCCCTTTTCTATGTCTAATTGGCTCAATATTGAAAGCTTCCAAAAGATATTCAACTCTTTTTATCCTCTCTTTCTCCTCTTTTATAGCTATCTCTGCAGCTATAAGGAGATTCTCCTCTACGCTTAAATCTTTGAAAATGCTTGATTCTTGTGGAAGATATCCTATGCCAATATCTGCTCTTCTATGCAGAGGATAATCTGAGATGTCTTTATTATCAAAAAAAACCTCCCCGCCATTTGCTTTTAAAAGCCCACATATTATATAAAATGTAGTAGTTTTACCAGCTCCATTTGGACCTAGTAGTCCTACAACTTCTCGACTTTTTAGAGTGATAGATATATTCTCTACTATGATGCTCTTTTTTATTCTTTTAGTTAAGTTTTTAGCCTCTAATTTATGCATACTCTACACCATATATCCTACTATCACTTTTTTGCTCTATTGATATTTTTGCATAAGAGTATCCACTTGAACAAAGCAACTTCTCAAGCTCTCCTCCCCACTCAATAAGATGTACTCCCTCTCTATCAAGCTCATCTAAAAGCCCAAGAGATAAAAACGCTACAAGCTCTTTGCTGTAGAGATCATAATGAAATATAAGATTATCATATATATTCATAAGTGAAAATGTAGGAGAGCTAACCTCTCCTTTGTATCCTAAATATTTAGCATAAGCTCTAGTGAGCGTTGTTTTACCAGAGGCTAGATCTCCTATTAGCAAAAAAATTTTTATATCTTTTTTTACCAAGATATCCATCTCTTTACACACCAAATCTAGACTATCCAAGTCTGCTACTATCTCTTTTTTCATAAGCTATGTGAAACCTTAGCAATCTCTTCTATCTTCTTTATAGCCTTTTTAGAAGCTATCTCTTCTCTTGCTATCTCTATGCCATCTTGTATATCTCTAGCACTTCCCTCAACCATAAAAGAGGCAGCGGCATTTAGTAGCAAGATATCAAGTTTTGCTCCATCTATTTCACCACTTAGCAATCCTCTTGTGATTTTTGCATTCTCTTTGGCATCTCCGCCTTTTATCTCTTCTATATCTACTAACTTCATCCCGTACTCTTGTGGGTCTATTTCACCCTCTATGATTTTTCCTTCTTTTAGGTGTGAAAAGTAGGTAATATCACTAATTGATATCTCATCTAGTCCATCTCTGCTTGCTACAACCATGATATCTTCAGAGCCTAGAATCTGCATAGCTTCACTCATCTTTTTGCTAAATTCACTTGAAAATACGCCAATTAGTTGCTTTTTTACAGATGCTGGGTTTGTAAGTGGTCCTAAGATATTAAATATAGTCCTATGAGTTAGTGATTTTCTAAGTGGCATAACATGCTTCATAGCGGGATGATGTTTTTGAGCAAACATAAAAATAAATCCACACTCTTCAAGCATTTTTGGGAGTTTTTCTATGTCGATATCTAGATTTATGCCAAGCACTTCAAGCAAATCAGCACTACCAGATTTACTAGTTATTGATCTGTTGCCATGTTTTGCAATAGGTCTATTTGCACTAGCAAGTAGAAGTGAGGCTGTAGTTGAGATATTGTAACTTCCACTCTTATCTCCACCAGTCCCAACTATATCTATAGAGGATTCTTTAAACTCGCCAATATCTATCTTGATAGAGTGCTCTCTCATCACTTTTGTCGCACTTACGATATCCTCTACATCTTCACCTCTTTCATAAAGTGAAACTAAAAAATCTCTCCCCTCATCTTGGCTCATCTCTCCTTCAAAAAGTCTTCTAAAATCCTCATAGCTATCCATATCAAACCTCTTATTTAGTAGATCATTTGCTGTAGTATATCAAGAAAAAATAAAAAAAGGAATATAAATTGCTTAAATGGCCTTGAATGGAATTAATTCAACACCTTTCATTCATTTCGCCGAATTCAATTCGGCGATTTTTCGAGGTGTTGCAAATCTCCTTGCTCCCACCTAATAACCTTAACACTCTTTATACCAAAAAGTCGATCAGTTGTTTTCACATAAAGATCATTTAAAACCCTCTCTTTAAATAGCTCCTCTTCACTCTTTTTTTCTTCTAAATTGTCATTTTTTTTTTGCTCTTCTTCTGTGTCACTTGTGTCGCTTTGAGCTGGCGACTCTTGAGTGACTTCAGTGCTCTTCTCTATTTTGTCATCATCACTATCTTCTATCTCCCAAATAGTGTGCTTTATTTTTGTTTCAAATCCATATATATCTTGTACGAAGTGTTTGATAATCCCATAACTATCCCTTAGTAGCTCTTTGCATGATCCATCTGCTTTTGATCTCCATGTAAGAGTATTATCTTCAAATGAGACAAAGCCTATATTTTGAGAAAAACACTCACCACAATCAAAACTTCTATCATAAATCTTCTCTATCAAAAGCTCAAATCTCTTCTGATTTTGCAGCTCTTTGGATTTTTCTACACTTTTTGCACTCTCCTTGTTCTGCTCTTTTTTGGAATTATCTATATCTTTTGGTGCCGCAGGCTTTGGTTTTGAGATATCTATCTCACTCTCTATCTCCTCTATCATCTCATCAACATCTTTGATATTTAGTGCCTCTACCATCTTTAGAAATGTCAAAAGAAGCACAAAAGAGCCATCACTATTTAGATTTAGTAATACTTTAGAATCACTTATTATTCTAAAAAAGCGATCCAACACTAGAGGTGAAAATTTTAAATCCTTGCCCTCAACCATAAAGAGTTTATCTTTTAGGTATTGTGAAATCTCATCCAAAACCATCTCAGCTTCATAGTTTTCTAGCTCAAATACAAGCTCTTTTATCTTTTGCATATCTTTTAAAAATATAGCATCAAAGAGACCTTTTATAAACTCAGGATCAACAAGCCCTAACATATCTGTCACTGAATTTGTATCTATAGAATTTTTTGAGAAGATTATTGCCTGATCTAACATGGTTAGAGTATCCCTCAAAGAGCCTCCACCACTTCTTGCAATAATCTCTAGTGCATCATTTTGATACTCAATATTTTCTTGAGCCAAAATAGTCTCTAAGTGATGGACTATATCGTTTTTAGCGATTTTTTTAAATCTAAAATGTTGAGTTCTGCTGAGTATAGTGGCTGGAAGTTTTAGTGGATCTGTTGTCGCTAATATAAATTTTACATAATTTGGAGGCTCTTCAAGTGTTTTTAGAAGTGCATTAAAAGCCTCTTTTGTGAGCATGTGCACCTCATCTATTATAAATATCTTATATTTGCCAGTTGAGGGTTTGTATTTTGTATGCTCAATAAGCTCTCTAATATCATCAATCTTCCTAGAGCTTGCCGCATCCATCTCAATAATATCAATATGTCTTCCACTATTTGCAGCAATACAGTTATCACAAACATCACAAGGCTTACTTGTTGGTCCATTTATACAATTTAGTGCTTTAGAGAAGATTCTAGCAGTAGAGGTTTTGCCACTTCCTCTTAGTCCAGAGAAGAGATACGCATGAGAAAGTCTCTTTGAATCAAGAGCTAGTGATAGTGTTTGTGATATAGAATCTTGACCTATTAAATCCTCAAATCTTCTTGGTCTATATTTTAGTGCTAGTGCCATCTCCATTGGTTCTATCCTTGTGTCCTCTTTTGCAAAAAGAGAGCTGATTCTAGATGATTTGTCCATGGAAACTGATCAAAAGCAGCAGCTTTTGCCACATCATGGCTTTTGCTCAAAATCTCCAAATCCTCTATGAGTGTCTCAATATTGCAAGATATGTAGATGATTTTATCAAATCTCTCTATAAACTCAGCCACATCCTTGCCTAGTCCAGCTCGTGGGGGATCTACAAAAACGGTAGAAAATCTAAAGCTATCCAAATCTATCTCTTTTAGCCTAAAAAACTCCCTCTCTCTTTTTATCGCCTCTATACACTCTTTGCCACTTAGTCTTGCTATTGTTATGTTTTTTATATTATTTAGCTCTATGTTTTCATTGAGCGTTTTTATGGAGGATTTTGATATCTCTGTAGCAAAAACTTTTTCAAAATTGCATGAGAGTGGAATCGTAAAATTTCCATTGCCACAATAAAGCTCTAAAAGATCACCACCAATTCCATCTGAAACCCTACACGCCCAATCTATCATCATCTCATTTATGTACCTATTTGGTTGAGAAAAAGCCCCTTCATATTTTCTAAGTTTAAAGCTTCTATTGCTTGTATTTATTACATCTGTCACAAACTCTTCACCTAGAGAGACTTTCTGTTTTCTGCTTCTACCCATTAGCTTTATTTCAGAATCTAAAAGCTCCCTACTCTTCTCTATCCAATTTTCATTCAATAACTTATGATAGATCATGCTTACTAAAAGCTCATCTTGATTGCTGCTCAAGAAGTCTATAGCATAGATTTTATCTTTTAATATTTTATTGCTATTTATTATATCTACGATTTTTGGGATAGCATCATATATAGGTTTTGCCACTATTTTGCAATTCTCTATGGGGATAGTTTTTCTATTTCTCGTGTTCATACCAAGAGATATCTTATCTTTTTCCCTATATATTTTCAGCTCAGCCCTAGCCCTAAAGTGTTCACTAGGAGAGCAAAAAATCTCTACATCATCAGAAAAAAAGGGAGATAGAAGCTTTTTAAATCTCTCTACTTTTAAATCTAGCTGCTCAGCGTAGCTCTTCTGATATAGAGTGCAACTTCCACAGACTCCAAAGTATTGGCATGTCATCTATCCAAACCATAAGATTCTAGATACTCCTCATAGTTTCCTTTGAAATCAACCACCTC
>JAABSR010000046.1 GCA_011390245.1 Campylobacterales bacterium | reverse complement strand
TAGATATCGGGGAGCTGGAAAGAATCTATTCATATATTCGAGATGAAAATAGCTCAATCCGAGACTATATTGCCACATTTAAAGCCGTAGATGACGACGGTGATAACTCATTGGACTTTTTATCAAAACATGAGCACTACAAAACTTTTGCTAAAAAGTCTCAAAATGAGCGTCTTATCAAAGTTAAAGAGATGTTTTTGAAAGAATACGATCTAAAACAAAAAGAGACCCTCATCTCCATCAAAAAAGCAGCAGTTAAAAATAAAAAAGTCAGATAGCTTCGTAGGTCGTGGTGACCCCACCACGACATCTTTTAGCTCAGCAATCTATTTTTTGTGTTGTTGTGAGGCACAACAACCTACGAGGCTACAAGATTAAATGATAAAGAAACAATTGGAATTTCATCTGGATGTGGCACTAGATGTAAAGGTCTCATTAGGGTTTTTTTAGTGTAAAATTTATTAATCATAACTATGTTTTGATACAATTCCAGTTGCAATTTTTATATTGGGGTGCAATTTGGCAAAACATAGTCTGCTTGAGATTGATTCTTATCTATTTTTTTGGGAGTCATATTATAGGGCAAACACATTGGTGGATTTTGAAAAAAACTATATTGCTAGCTTTTTTGAGAAGAATGCAAAAGGCACAGAGGCTAAAATTCAGCTTATTGATGCCCTAAGAAAGTTCTATTTAAAACATGGTGTAGAGGCATATATTCAAACTCAAAAAAATTCTTTAGAGATTAAAAAAACTATAATAAAAAAAGAAACTAATATTTATGAGAAATTTTTTTCAAAGATTTTGAGTATAAAAATTGGTGATCTAATCGAGATGGGCGAGCACTCAAATATAAGTAAAATAGAGCTATCTTCATTAGACGCACTTAGCAATGAATGCTTTGGTGATCAGCTAGAAGCTCTAAAAGCTTTAGATGTATATAGAAACTCTCTAAGAAAAACACTAAAACTAGAGCAAAGAGATGCTCTTTTTGTTTTGGGTGAGAAGATAGCAATAAAATATTTTAAGAAATCTCTTGATAATCCAAGTGAAAAGAGGTTTAATGGCGTTGAGATTGATGAGTTAAAAAGATTATGTGAGAAGTATAAAAAATTTAACTACCCTCATCTTATTGAGAGGATCACTTTTAATGTCATAACTAAAGCGCTTGATTTAAAAAATATAGATAATATAACTTTTTCTAGAAATTATATAAAACTAATACAGTCCCAACTCCAAAAAGCTTTCAAAAAGTTTATACCAAATGAGGTTTATCTTGTAGGGTTTACAAACTATCTTCTGAGAGATAATTTCAATCAAGCACTAAAAATCATAATAAATGGAATAATTAGCCTTGTAGGTAAAAATTGTGAGAACATAAAGATTTTTATAAATTTTTATGATGGAGGCGACATCGTAATAGGCACAAAAAAATATAAAAAGCCAGAAATTGTTGTAGATAATCAAAGAATGAGTTTTTATCCAATATATACAATTATAAATCAATACAACTCACTTGAAAATAGCTATAAAAATAGATGTAATGATATAGAGAATCTAAATAGTGAACTTATGAAGAAAAGAAAAAGTGTGACAAAGCTAAAAAGCATAATAGAAGATGATAGATATTCACTTGAAAAAATAGATAAAGATTCCCAATCTTCTGCTAGTGAGTTGAGGGATTTGAGAAATGAGTATCAAGAACTTCAAAAAAATCAAAAAAGTGTAATGAATAAATCAAAAAAGGGAGAATTCGAAGAGCAGATAATTGCACTTAAAGAGAAGATAAAAAAGTGGTCACTAGATGATAGTGAACTTTTATCTATGAAAAATAGACTTTCAAGTGATTTAGAAAAGAGCATGATAAAATATGAAGAGATAAAAAAGGACATCGTAGCTATAAGTAGCAACATAGACAGGGAGAGTGAAAAGCTAAATGATACAAGTGATGCTCTTTTGGAATTAGAAAAGAAAGTCTCTTCTATAAGAGAGGGGATAAAAGATGCGATACTGAAGTTTAGGATTTGATATGATAAATCATAAGTTCTAAAGTATGCTTTTTTTGTATAATATATGTGGTAGGTGATAGAAAATATATTTAAAAAATATATTGGTATAATAATGAAGTTCAATTTAAATTGAAAAATTACACATTAGGAGAAGAAAATGAGCAGTAGCGAAAGAACAAATTTTGTTGAGATGCTAAGAGATGTTAAGCTCAAAGTTACACCTCAAAGAATAGCTATTCTTGAGCAGATTCAGAAGAATGGACACTTCTCAATAGAAGAGATATATGAAGATGTCCTCAAAATGTTTCCATCCATTTCTCTAGCAACAGTCTATAAAAATATCCACTCACTTATGGAGAGTGATATTATTAGGGAGATAAAGGTTCCAGGTCACAAAAGTAAATACCAGATATCAGGAAACTCTAGGTCGTATATGGGCTGTAGCGTTTGTGGACTTGTTGAAAATATTGAAACTCCTAATAAAAAGGCACCTTCTAGTGCTTCTAAATGGAAGATAGTAGATACCATGGTAATGTTTATAGGTATATGTCCGAAGTGCAAGAAATAAATCTAGCTCTTTTTGATTTTCAAAAGCCACTCTTTTAGGGTTTTTTCAAACCCTATTGGCTTTTCCCAATTAAGATAGTTTTTGCTTTTGCTCATGTAGTTTTGTTCTACATAACCATCATAATCATGTGGATAGAGATATCCGCTGTTGAAGTGTTTTATATGATTTGGTATTGGCTCATCTATGCTATATTCTATATCTTTTAGAGCACTATTTATCGCTTCATAACTTCTATTTGATTTTGGCGAAGCTGCTAGATAGATTGTGCATTGAGAGAGTATGATTCTAGCTTCTGGATATCCTATTTTTGCAACACTTAGCATCGTACTAGTTGCAATATTTAGAGCATTAGGATTTGCATTTCCTATATCTTCACTTGCTAAAATCACCAATCTTCTAGCTATAAACTCTGGATTTTCTTTAGCTTTTATCAATCTTGCAAGGTAGTATATACTAGCATTTTCATCACTTCCTCTTATGCTTTTTATAAATGCACTTATCAGATCATAGTGTGTATCTTTTTCGCTACTTCCCTCTCCTAAGGAGTGCTCTCTAATTTTTTTGAGTGTCTCTAATTTTAGACTTTTGTCAGCTTTGTATGCAAACTCTAAAAGATTTAGCATAGCCCTAGCATCACCATTGCTTGAGTTGATTAGAAACTCTCTAGAATCTAGAGGTAAACTTAAAGCTTGATCTTTTAATACATTTTCCAAAATGGCATCCATAGCACTAATATTTAACTTTTTGAACTCAAAAAGCATAGATCTAGATCTTATAGCTCCACTTAATGCAAAATATGGATTTTGTGTTGAAGCACCAATAATCAAAGCTGTGTTATTTTCCATTATCGGTAGCAAAAACTCTTGTAGTGTTATATTTAGCCTATGAACCTCATCAACAAATATAAGAGGTTTTAGGAGTGATCCCTCATATCGGAGAGAAATTTTTCTAAAATCATCTATTTTTATATTTGTACCATTTAACTCAAAAAAATCAAGATCCAAAGAGCTAGCGATGATTCTAGCTATTGTAGTTTTGCCACATCCTGGTGGCCCAAAGAAAAAGGAGTGAGGGATCGATTTTGCTTTTATTAGCTCAAGTAGTGCTGAGTTCTTACCTAAAATCTCATCCTGACCAAAAAACTTATCAAAATTTTTTGGTCTATATGTTAGGCTTATATTTTCCATTTCAAAATCTTACAAGGAATTTTATCATGCTAAAAACTATCGCACCACTTTTTATAGCTGCTTTTATGTTGGCCTCAGTACTTTTTATGATGTATGGATTAGACAATCCACTCTTTAATTAGTCTCTTTGGGATTAGCATGTACAGCCACTTCCTAATCCGCCAAAAACTTTACGGTCATTTTTATCATGTTTTGACTTATTCATAGTTAAAGCTCCTAATAAATATAGACCATAATGATAACCAATGTCATTATTATTGTCAATAGATAGGAGAACTATTTTTGAAAATTGATCTCTATTTTGTTTCTAGAGAGTTTTAGAAGACCTCTAGACTCTAGTCTTTTTAAGATTCTGCTTACTACTACTCTTGATGAGCCAAGATGTAGTGCTATGTTTTCATGTGTTGTTTTGATGTATTTTGAGTTTTTGGATTCAAGCCAATTTATTATTCTCTGCTCTAATGTCTTAAATCTAATATCTTCAACCAAATTTGCCAAAGAAGAGAGGCGAAGTGCAAAGAGACCAAACATAAACTCTTGATACTCTTTTGATTCTATCATAAGCTTTTTAATAGCTTCACTTTTTAATAATTCACCTTCTATGTCACTTTCACATATTGCAGTTCCAACTGCTGGAGAAGAGGAGATGGCACTACTTGTATTTACAATACACTGCTCTCCAGCATGAAGAAGGTACAAAGTCACTTCTTCGCACTGTTCATTTTGCAAATATACCCTAATAGTGCCACTTTTTAAAAATAAGATATCAGGACATATATCACCTTGAAAAAATAGTATTGTCCCTTTTGTTGCAGATATCTTTTTTGATTCTTTGGAGATTATCTCTCTGCACTTTGTATCACAAAAAAAAGATGGAGATAAGCTCTCCATTACTCAGCTTTTTTGCAGCCTGTGTCTATTTTAAAAATCGGATATAGCGGGCAAAACCCTACAAGAGCAGTACCTAGCGGTATAAGTCCAATCAGCCCAAGCCAGCTACCCATCAAAACTCCAACTCCTATGATAACTACCCCAAGTACTATTCTGATGATTTTATCTACTTTACCTATATTGCATGTCATATCTTCGCTCCTTTTTTAGTTTAGATTTATATAGTACTACTATTTGACTATATTGTCTGCAACTTTGGTTACAAAAGAGTAGAAGATTACAACTTAAGACAAACTTGATAGAATCTAAAAAGAGTTTATTGACAATAAGGAGATTTATAGGTGAAATGTCAAAATTGTGGTACTGAAGCATTTACTGCTTCAAAATTTTGTTTCAAATGTGGTGCAGAAATTCAAAAAATCGAAGATGTAGCAGATAAAAATCTCAAAGAAGAGAAGATAGAGAGTAATGCTGAAAAAAAAGAGCAGAAGAAAAAAGAGAATAAGAGTACAAAAGATAACAAAAAAGGTGAACATAATGAGGGATCATTTGTTGCAAGAAACTACAACACTATATTTCTCTCTTCAATGACAGCTATGCTAATAGCTTTGATGATTTGGGCATTTATGACTGCAAAGTAGCTTCTAGCTACTTTGCTCTGTTTATTTTAATATAAATATAAATTCCTACAACTATAAGTACAACAATAGAGATAGTTATAATCTTTAGATACTCTTTAATTAGTTCTTCATTTTGACCTATAAAGTATCCCAAAAGTGTCAAAACCACCATCCAAATCCCAGCTCCAGCAGCTGTGTATGTTATAAATACTTTAAGATTCATCTTTGCTATACCAGCTGGAAGAGAGATGAGCTGTCTTATTCCTGGTATTAATCTTCCAGTAAATGTTGAAATATGACCGTGGTTTTTGAAAAACTCCTCAGTTTTTACTATAGTCTCCTCTTTTATAAAAAACCACCTACCATATCTGACAAGAAAAGCTCTACCAAAGTGCATAGCAAGATAGTAGTTTACTAAAGCACCAGCAATACTCCCTAATATTCCCATAAGTATCACTATAAAGATGTTCATCTCACCTTTTTGAGCCAAATATCCAGCAGGTATCATCACAACTTCACTAGGAAAAGGGAAAAAAGAGCTCTCAATTAGCATCATAAAAAATATTCCCAAATAGCCCAAACTCCCAACAGTAGTAACAATAAAATCTACAATCGCACCCATCAATCTCCAAATATTGAAAAATTTTATTTTAAGTCGTTATAATATTGTAAAAAGACAAAAAGTGAGTTTATGGCTAGATGCAAACCTTGTGACTGTAAAAAGGGACTTCCATTATGGTTAGGTACTTTTGGGGATTTGATGTCACTACTTCTATGTTTTTTTGTCCTACTCCTCTCTATGGCCGTATTTGAAAAAGAGAAAGTAGATGCTGCACTTGGTTCACTAGATGGTGCTTTGAGTATTTTGGAAAAGGGTGTAAGGACAGAGATAAATCCACCAAAAGAGATAGAGGCAACTCCTTTAAATGTTGATGTAGATACTCCTGATGCTCAAAACACTTTTGCTTCATTGATTACTGAGTTTGTAGAGATGACAAATGTTGCTCATGGACCTTCTGTAAAGCTAGAAGAGGCAGAAGATGGTTTTATTATCAGAGTGCCAAATGATATACTTTTTGATAGTGGTAGTGCAGAGATTAGAGGAGATGATGCTTTTATTTTAATAAAAAGGATGGCTATTGAGATACAGAATCTAGCAAATGATATAGAGCTAAAGGTCATAGGAAACACAGATAGTGTACCAATAGGCTCTAATTCTAGGTATCAAGACAATTGGCATCTCTCAATTGCCAGATCAATAAGTGTTGTAAAAGAGCTTGAGAAAAATGGCGTAAGACCTAGTAGGATGGGAGCTTCTGGTGAGGGTGATCACAACCCAATAAGTACAAATGCTACAGAAGAGGGTAGGGCACAAAATAGAAGAGTTGATCTCTACTTCTTCTCAGCAAAAAGCAGTGGCACTGATGTAGCTAAAAATACATTAAGTGGATTTCAATAAACAAAGGATGTAAATGCAAAAATTAATAGATGGTGCATTAGAATTTCGCGATTCTGATTTTGTAGAACACAAGGAGCTCTTTGAATCCCTCAAAGATAGGCAAAACCCTCACACACTTTTCATCGGTTGCTCCGATTCTAGAGTTGTGCCAACACTTATCACAAAAACACTCCCTGGTGAGCTTTTTGTAGTTAGAAATATTGCAAACATGGTTCCACCATACAGAGAGACAAAAGAGTATGTTGCTACAACTTCTGCTGTAGAGTACGCACTAAATGTTTTAAAGGTTAAAAATGTAGTTATATGTGGCCACTCAAATTGTGGTGGATGTGCAGCACTCTATCTACAGCCAAAAGAGCTAGAAAATCTACCACATGTCACAAAATGGCTAGAGCAGATTTTGGATGTGAAAGAGTATGTAGAGGCAAAAAAATTTAGTGATATTACAAAAACACATTGGCTTACGGAGTTAATGAATATCAAAAAGCAGATAAAAAATCTTTTTACCTATCCAGGAGTAAGAGAGAGAGTTGATAATGGCGAACTCAATATATATGGTTGGTATTATATTATTTCTACAGGTGAAGTTTATGGGTACAATTTTGAGACAAACTATTTTGATCCCCTAACGCTAGAGGAGAGGAAGTAGAAGATTATGACTATTATTGCAGGACCATGTGTCATAGAGAGCAGGGAGAGTTTACACAAAATAGCTAAAAATCTCACTTTTTTGGAAGAGAAAGAGGGGATTGATTTCTACTTCAAAGCCTCTTTTGATAAGGCAAATAGAACTTCATTGGAGAGCTTTAGAGGACCTGGACTTCAAGAAGGGCTAAAGCTTTTAGATGAGATAAAAAGAGAGTTTGGATTTAAGATACTTACAGATATACATGAAAGTGCTCAGGTAAAACCTGCAAGTGAAGTAGTAGATGTGTTGCAGATTCCAGCCTTTTTGTGTCGTCAAACTGATTTAATAGTAGCAGCCGCAAAAAGTGATAAGATAGTAAATATCAAAAAGGGTCAGTTTATGAATCCATCTGATATGAGGTACTCAGTTCTAAAAGCTCTAAAAACTAGAGGAGTTGAAGAGGTGAGCTATGAAAACTCAAAAAAAAGTGGTATTTGGCTAACTGAGCGAGGTAGTAGCTTTGGTTATGGCAATTTAGTAGTTGATATGCGTTCACTAGTTATCATGAGAGAGTTTGCACCAGTTATCTTTGATGCGACACACTCAGTGCAGATGCCAGGAGGTTCTGGTGGCAAAAGTGGAGGTGATAGCTCTTTTGTTCCACCTCTATCAAAAGCTGCAGCAGCAGTTGGAGTTGATGGATTTTTCTTTGAGACACACTTCAATCCAAAAGAGGCACTTAGTGATGGAGCAAATATGATAACTTTTGAGATTTTAAAAGATCTAGTCAAAACTGTAGAGAGTATTTCAAATATAAATTAATTTTTAGGAGAAGAGAAGTTGAAAACAATAGAAGGAAAGTTATCACTTTTAGGGAGTGAAAAAGTAGCAATAATAGGTAGTAGATTTAATCACATAATAGTGGATAGGTTGATTGAGGGTGCAAAAGATGCTTTTTTAAGACATGGAGGAGATGAGGGGAGTATTGATCTTATCTTAGTGCCAGGAGCTTTTGAGATTCCTTTTGTGCTGGAGAGAGTTTTGAGCGATGGAAATTATGATGGAGTCTGTTGTGTTGGTGCTGTTATTAGAGGTAGTACACCTCATTTTGATTATGTAGCTGCTGAGACTACAAAAGGTATAGCTAGTGTTACTATGAAGTATGGTATTCCAGTAACCTATGGGGTACTTACAACTGATACGATAGAGCAAGCAATAGAGAGAGCTGGTTGCAAGTCTGGAAATAAAGGTTTTGAGGCTATGACAAATATAGTTGAACTAATCTCACTCTATAAAAATTTAGGAGCATAAGATTGGCTACAAGAGCTCATGCTAGAGAGGCAGTAGTTGGGTTACTTTATGCTTATGGAAGTGGCAATGAAGAGATAAGAACTCATGCAGTTGATATTTTGGATGAGAAGAAGATTCGCAACAAACAACAAGAGTTTGCATTATCACTTTTTGAGGGTGCTATGGAGCATCTAGAAAAGATAGATAGCATCATAACTGAAAACATAAAAGAGTGGGATTTTGATCGTATTGGGGATATGGAGAAAGCGATACTTAGATTGGGATTTTATGAGATTTTATATACCGAGCTTGATAGGGCAGTAGCTATAAATGAGGCTGTAGAGCTATCTAAAAAGTTTGGAACAGAGAAGAGTCCTAGATTTATAAATGGAGTGCTTGATTCTGTAAAAAAAGAGATATCTAAGTGAAGCTAATAGTAGCACTTGATATGGCTACGATTGAAGAGAATCTAGCTCTAGCTAGAGAGCTAGCTGGTATCCCGCTTTGGTTAAAGGTGGGTATGAGATCATTTATTAGTGGTGGAAATGAATTTATTGAAGCACTAAAGAGCATTGATTCTAATTTTAAAATATTTGTAGATTTAAAGCTTTATGATATACCAAATACTATGGCTGAGGGTGCTTTATCTCTTGCTAGTTTAAATATCGATATGATAACTATCCATGCAAGTGGTGGTAGAGATGGTATGAGTGCTGTTGTAGATAGGCTAAAAAGTGTTGAAAATAGACCACTTATTTTTGCAGTGACAGTGTTAACCTCTTATGAAGATAGAACATTTTTTGAGATTTATGGCTCAAGTATTGAAGAGAGGATTTATGATTTTGCAGATTTAGCTTATCAGTGTGGAGTAGATGGAGTTGTCTCTTCAGTTTTAGAATCAAGAAAAATAAAAGAGAGTACCTCTTTGGATTTTTTGACTTTAACTCCTGGAATCCGTCCTTTTAGTGAGAGTTGTGATGATCAAAAAAGGGTAGCAGATATCAAAACTGCTAGTGAGAATCTTTCAGATTTTATTGTCATAGGTCGCCCAATATATAGAGCAGAAAAGAAAAGAGAGATAGTTGAGAGGATTTTAGGGGAGATAGAGAGGCTAAAATAGTGCCTCATCCATCTCTTTTGGGATCTCAAGTTCCATTAGTTTTAAAATAGTTGGAGCAATATTGCTTAACCCACCATCTTTTAGTGTGGATACTTTTGGAGATTTGACAAAACACCACACATCACCGATAGTGTGATTTGTAAGTATATTGCCTTCACTATCGCACATCTCTTCACAATTTCCATGATCACTTGTGTGTATGACATTATAATCTAGCTCTGATGCTTTTTGATATATCCTACCTAGCTCTCTATCTACCACCTCCACTGCTTCTACAGCTGCTTTTAGGTTGCCAGTATGACCTACCATATCACCATTAGCAAAATTTACTACAATAAAATCGTGATTGCTTTTCATGCCTTCAAGTACGCTATCACAAACCTCTTTGGCACTCATCTGAGGTTGCATATCATAAGTTTTCACCTTTGGTGAATCCACCAAGGCTCTGCTCTCATTTGAAAAAGGCTCTTCAATACCACCATTTAAGAAAAAAGTTACATGAGCGTACTTTTCAGTCTCTGATGTGTGAAGTTGAGTTAGATTGGCATTTGAAATAACTTCTGCGAGTGTGTTTTTGATATCATCTTTTTCAAACATCTTTGGGTGTTTAAAGTTTTTGTCATATTCTGTCATGGTGATGATATCTAGATTGTGACAATTTTTTTTCTCAAATTCACAAAATTCAATATCTCCTATAGCTTTGACTATCTCCCTTGCTCTATCGCTTCTAAAATTAGATATCAAAACCCCATCATCTTCTCTAATCCCATCATATTTACCAAAAGATATAGGTTCAATAAACTCATCAGTAGTATCATCTTTGTACTGTGAGGCGACATACTCTTTTGGAGTTTGCTCTGTTTTTGGATAGGCTTCTGCTATTGCTCTATAGCCCTTCTCTACCCTCTCCCATCTGTTATCTCTATCCATAGTGTAAAATCTTCCACTAATTGTCGCTATAGAGATATTTTCATCCAAAATATCTTCTACCATATCCAAAAATATTGGAGCTGATGTTGGAGACACATCTCTCCCATCTGTTATAAGATGTAAAAATACTTTTATATTTTTTTTGCTTACTATTTTTGCAATTCCTAACATATGGCTTATATGGGAGTGAACACCTCCATCGCTCATTAGTCCTATGATGTGGATTCTCTTTTTATTTTCCAAGAGGGTTTTTAGAGCGGAATTTTCTGCAATGCTCCCATCTTTTAATGCTAAAGAGATTTTTACTAAATCTTGATACAAAACTCTCCCAGCACCAATTGTCATGTGACCCACTTCGCTATTTCCCATCTGACCCTCAGGAAGCCCAACTGAAAGTCCATGAGTTTTGATCATGGAGTATGGCACTTTTTCAAATAGCCAATCATAAGTTGGTTTTTTTGCTTTATGAAATGCATTACACTCTTTTGGTGGTTTTGAACCTATACCATCTGTAATAATTAAAACTGTTTTTTTTGACATAAATCAACCTTTGTAGTATCTATTTTAGTCCTTTTTTTGCTTGCTTGTAATAAGATATCATATAAAAGTTACATAACTGTTTAAGGTATCAGAATCATGCTATATTTCATCTACGAGTACTTCAATATAAATGTCTTTCAATATCTAACAGTTCGTGCAGGATTGGGGTTTTTTATCGCCTTTTTGTTTACCACGATGCTTATGCCAAAATTTATCTCCTGGGCAAAAAGCAAAAGAGCTTCCCAGCCTATATCAGACTACGCTCCTGATGGACATAAGCTAAAAGTCAACACTCCCACTATGGGAGGTATTGTTTTTATCTTCTCAACCATAATCGCCTCTCTTTTGTCAGCTGATCTTTCAAATCCATTTGTCCTATGTGGAATCTCGACACTCCTACTTTTTGGGTTGATAGGCATGAGAGATGATTTTGCAAAAATCACACAAAAAAACAACGCAGGTCTTAGCTCAAAGATGAAGATATTTTTCCAGATACTTAGTGCTTTATTGGTAGCTATAGTGCTTTTTTCAAACAATATGAACTCAGATTTGTACATACCTTTTGTAAAGAATCCTCTCATAAGTATGGAGATATTTGCTATTATTTTTTGGGTTGTAGTTATTATCGCTACAAGTAACGCTGTAAATCTTACAGATGGTTTAGATGGTCTTGCCACTGTTCCATCAATCTATTCACTTATCTCTCTATCAGTACTAGTGTATATTACTGGTAATGCAGTATTGAGTTCATATTTGCTTTTGCCAAAAGTCTCAGATGTGGGAGAAGTTATAATCATTGGAGCTTCATTGGCTGGAGCATTGATTGGATTTTTGTGGTACAACTGCCACCCAGCTCAGATTTTTATGGGAGATAGTGGTTCACTCTCCGTTGGTGCTTTTATTGGTTATATGGCGATTCTTTCAAAGAGTGAATTTTTACTTTTTTTGATAGGTGCTATTTTTGTGATAGAGACACTATCTGTTATTTTACAGATTGGGAGCTACAAGACTAGGGGCAAAAGGGT
>JAABSR010000045.1 GCA_011390245.1 Campylobacterales bacterium | reverse complement strand
GGTCAAATATCTCATCTTTGTAAATTGGTGTAGTAGAAATAAAATCTACTTTTCCATTTACTGGGGTGGTGATGAGAATATTTCTATTTATAATTTTTGAAGTTAAATTTACCAAATCCTCAACTTTTAAATCAGAGAAGTCTATATGCACTACCTCTTGAGGGTTTTTGACATATATCTTCTCTTTTGAGGTGGCACTCAAAGGAAATAAAAAGGCTCCCAATATCACAAAAATAAAAACTCTATTAATATACTTCATACTCTAATTCCCTCTCCTGTTTATCTCTAATTATTGTAAATTTCAATGACTTATGAACATGGATATTATTATATATCTTAAACGCATCAGCATAACTTTTTAGCTCTTTGTTATTTACTGCTTTGATAATATCACCTACCTCAAAACCAAGCTGAGCGAATATAGAGTTCTCTTTTATCCAGAGCACTCTAAAGCCAGTGATTTCTCCACCCTCTACTCTCTCTTTTATTTTGATATTTTGCCATATTGCGTTGTAGTCTTGCTTGTATCTCTCAATCTCTCTTTTTGGCACAGCCCTGATGGTCGGGGTGGAAATAGGCTTAGTAGCCACTGGAATCTGAGCACTCATAGGCGGTGTATCGAGTTCTTGTAGCTTTGGTTTGTTGATCCTTACAGTGTATTTTTTGCCACCATTTTCAAAAAGTGCACTATCTCTCTCTATGCTTACAAGCTCATACCCTTTGTAGATATCGCCATTTTTGAGTACCTCTGATTTTTGCGTGCCTTTGTCCACTAAAACTATCCAACCATTTCCGCCCTCATCTGCAAATATAGCTTTGAGTTCTAAATTGTTTAGCTCATAAATCTGCTCTTTTGGCTCTTCTGCTAATAAAGCTTGCTTCTCTGAGACATTGAAGATATCTCCTATTTTATGATTTACATAGGGGATATTTACTCTTTTTTCTATAGCCTTCTCTACTCCACTTTTTGGCAAAAAAACAAGTGAAAGCGAAGAGAGCAAAAATAGCAGCGCTACAAATATAAAAAACGAAATGATTTTGTGAATCACATCTTTATCAAAAACTCTGTTCATAGACCAACTTACCATCAATTTGTTTCATTTTGGAGGTGATATTTCTATACTGAGTGCCCATCATAGAGGAGGCGTTTAACTCCAAAAGCACTCTTCTATCCAAAATATCAACCCCACCATCTAAAGAGCCAAAATCACCTACGCCCTCTATTTGAATTTTTAGAGGGTTGATAATAGAGTGACTAGCTCTCAAAAAATCTGTACTCTTAGGGACAAACCTTGCAACATCACTATCTATACTAATACCTTCAATCTCTACCATATTCCAAAAAAAGAGAGGATAGACCCTAGCTCTTTTTAGGGTTCCTGCCTCTATATCTTCATAGAATATTTTGGCATCTCTTATCTCAAAATATAGCAATTTATCTTCTATCTTCTCACCTGAGAAGGCTATCTTCTCTTTTTGTAGCTCCTCTTCAAGCAGATAGTATAGATTCTTCTTTGGAAGGAATGCGACTATTAGAGCTAAAATAAAAATCAAAAATAGAATAAATTTTAGAACTCTCAAAATCCAACCTCCAAAGATATGCTCATATTGTGCTCATTCTCTCGTGTAATCTCAAAAGATTCTATCTTCAAAGTAGAGTTTAGGATTCTGTTTGTGACAAATTCCGCTCCCTTGTGATCTATGTTTTGTATCACAACCCTCTCTACGCCTCTTCGCACCTGCTCTCTAGAGGGTGAAAATTTTGAGACTAGTGGCGAAGAGAGTACTCCCTCAAGCGTGCTTTTTAGCTTCTCCTCATCATTCCATGATGATCTAAGTTCTCTTATCTCTCTAGCTTCTCTCTCTAGATTTATAATCTCTATGTTTTTATTTTCTACACTCTTCTCTATGGATTGCACCTTGAAAAATGAGGCAATGGCTATCAAAAATAGAAGCAGCAAAATATATAGAGGATTTATTTTATTTATCAAGATTTTGTCTCAACTTTCATGATATTATCCACCACTCTAATCCTATCTATCTCTAGCTCTTTTTGTAGATAATCCCTAAGAGCCTCTGCTCTTTTTGGCTCTTTTAGCTCTATCTCAAATGAGATTCCTTGTTTTGTTGCTGCTATCTTGTGTATAAATTCACTCCCCCCAATAAGGGGTGCTCTTAGAACAAAAGATATCTTCTCTCTAATAGCTATCTCTCTTGAGCTATCCCTTTGAAGTGAGCTCTTTAGTGCGTTTAGTTGGATTTGAGTAGCTGGCAAATTGTAGCTTTTAGATATGGAAAATTTCTGCTGCTCTAGAGAGTTTAGGGTCTGCTGGTATAGAAAATATTTTGTAAACAGAGCCAAAATAACTAGCATAATAGCAACACTTCCTCTCTTTATGGAGGTAGAATCAATAAGCGAATGAGAGAAGATGTTTACATTTATCCTATTTTTTGTAAGCTTTAAATCTCTTAAAAAAAAGCTAATATCTTGCGAACTATCCACAAATGCTAAAGGAATTTTGCAGATAATCCCATCTTGATTTATGAGGGCAAACTCTTCAGATATCTGCAAAGGAGTAGTGATATCTAAAAGCTCACTCTGAGCAAAATATATCTCTCCGATGTGGGCATCTTTGATACCTAGCCTTTGAAGTCTCTCTACTATCTCCTTGTCACTATAAGCAAAAACTATATAGCTATTTCCACCCTCTTTTGTAGCCTTGTAGCTAAACTCTCCACTAGGCAGTAGTCCATCAAAAAGAGATGGTAAAAGCTTTTTTACCTCAAAGCTATATTTTACTGGGAGCTGCTCTTTTCTAACCCAATAAAATGATGGCGATAAAATAAGAGTTGATTTTGGTTTAAGCTCACCAACTATGGTATCCAAATCGACAAAAACTACATTTTTATCTTTGCTAAGTAGAGCCTTTAAGCTCTCTAAATCAACTCTCTTTTTTATAAAATCTAACTCTAACATCTCTAATCTTCTTCTCTTTTATGTCATATATAAAATTTGCATGCATACTATCTCCATGCATCGAAAAATCAACACTACATCCTAAAACCGTCCCATACACTCCAACATCAAAAAATTTCAATCTCTCTTTTTGCTCATCATAGATATCTAGCTCATCAAGTGAAGTTATAAGCTCCTCTTTTTGAGCTGTGATCTCATCTATTTGATAAGCTGCCATGTCTGGCAAAATAGCTCCAAGAAGTCTTGGGTTTATATAATTTATATCAACCCCTCTATCTTCAAAAGAGATGATATCAAACCATGGGATTTTATATATATTTGCATCTTCTCTCTCTTTTGCATAAAAATCTAAAATATACTTTAGTTGTTCTTGTGAATCTAATGTGCCATTTCTAAAATAGGGGTCTTTTAGATGTAGCTCGCTTGAGTAGAGTCTCTCTTCTAAATCGCTATCCATCGTATCCAAAAGCAGTGACATAAAAAATCGACTATCAAAGACATTTGCGCCTACTAGCAGATTGTTGATTGTATCATAATAGATCTCAGAGATTGTCTCATTTTCATCTACTAGCCCTTCTAGGTTTAGTTTTGATGAATGATTTTTGAATTCTACTGAAAATTTTATGTCTGTAGCCTTATCGTAAAAATCAAAAGGCATATTTAATAACACATTAAGCTCATCTGCATTTGATATCTTGCCTACTGTATCTTCAAAAATCAGCTCCAAATCCTTGAGTAGAATATTTGCTTGAGTATAAAATTTAAGCCTATCTACGCTCTCTAGCTGCTTTTGGGTAATAGAGTAGCTATAACCAATAAGCGTGACTATAAGCAGTATAAAAAATAGCGTTATTAATAAAATTACACCTTTGCTTGCTCTTCTTATAACCCGCCCCTAGCTTTAATGAACTTCTTAATCTTATCATCATAGAGCTAGTATTTTGTTGAGAATCGTAAATTTTTGAGTAAATTTCAAATTACGAAGTCATTTTGTGAAAAGATATGAGAGAGGGCAAAAAGAGTATATTTTGCTAAAAATGGCACTATTTTGGCTCAAATGTTATTAAAATTGTCCACATATAGTCAAAAAGAGAGACACGATTTTTGCAAACGAAGTCATTTTGTGAATAAAACGAAGTCATTTTGTGAAGGTGCGAAGTCATTTTGTGAATCAGCAACTCTTAAGCGAAGTCATTTTGTGAAGGTAGCGAAGTCATTTTGTGAAGGTAGCGAAGTCATTTTGTGAGGTAGCGAAGTCATTTTGTGAAGGTAGCGAAGTCATTTTGTGAAGGTAGCGAAGTCATTTTGTGAACCCCCATAGAATCTTATAGAATCTTATAGAGATTCTATAAGATAGAGCTCTATAGAGTCTTGTAGTCTAGAGTCTCAATTGATGAACTTTTTAGAGTTCATCAATTGAGACTCTAGATTCGTTAAGAAAATTAAATACAATCCTCTCATCAGCAGGCCGCTCTGGAGATCCAATTTTTAACCTAGTGCTCTCTCCCTGTTCATCTAAAAGATCTAGTGCGTATCCATAATCACTCTCATAGATATTTTCGATCTTAAAAAAATCATCGCTGTATCTGATTGCAGCATCCACAAAAAGTGAGAGCTTTGATGAACTTTTTAGCGGTATTAGCTCGCCCTCATCATCTTCAAAACCATCTTCTGAAAGAAGTGCAGTCTTTATTGGATTTACAAAGCTTATAGTGTTCTCAAAAGATGACTTAAGATATATTATTCTTCTGTTTTTGTTGTCGTGTTCGTAGGTTATGCCAAAACTCTTTAGTAGCTCTGCGTTATCTTTTATCTCTTTTTTTGCAAGTTGAGTTGTGCGTGGTGATTCCATAGGAAAACCAATTGTCCTTAGTAGATTATTTATCTCAATTTGGATTTTGTTGTGCGTCCAAAAAAATCTAATAATTGCCCTAAGGAGAGCAGAATCGATATTTAGGAGCTTTGGTAGCTCGTCTTTGTAATTTATAGAGACAGAATCCAGAAAATATTTGACATAATCCTTGCTAAAAACAACCCTAAAAGAGTCATATCTTTTGTTGTACCCTACTTTGCTTAGAATGTCAAAATTATCAGAAATCATATCAGTTTTTATCTCAATAGCACTTGTTTTTATCTCATCTAGTTTATCTTTTAGCCACTTTGTGTTTCTAGTACATTTTTTGCTATAGGCTCTGAGTGCCTCATACGCACTAAAAAATATCTCAATTTCTGTATCGCCATTTTCATCTTTTGTCTCTTTGATATCTTTAGCATTTGCCATGATGCAATCAAGAATATCTCTATGAGTTTGAGTTAGGATATTACCCATAATAATCATCTTTCCCCAAGATGTCTCTATCTCTCTTTTTCTCTTATTTGCAATAAAATTTTTATTTGTAATAGAGTTGGCACTTATCTTTTCAATAGGAGCAAATACGCCTGTTCTAAGTTCAGTGACCGTTGCATTTGATAGCTCAAATTTTTTGATAGGGTCAAAATTAAACTGCTGCTGTATTTTTTTTGCTTTTGCCATGATAAGCCTTTATTATAAACTATTTATAAATTAATTAAAACTGTTAGTATGCGTAAATTTTGCAAATATGGAATCTTTTGGTTTTTAGCCTATGGAAATTCTTTGGGAGACAGATTTCATGGGCATGGATATTGTAACAATTTACTGTTTAATTGAGGAGATGAAAAAAGTATTTAATATCAAATGATGATGTGTACTCTAGAAACTACATAATGCTTATTGATGATTAAAGTATTTAGTGTTGCATGTGTATGGCAATGATTGATTTTGCCACTAGGAGCGATTTTAAGCATTATTGGCTCTGTTATGCTACTGAGGTATTAGTTTTGTGAAAAAATTGATTATAGGGCTATTTATGTGATTTCTAGAGGGTATTTTAATCTCTTATCTAAGAAGCTTTTTAGAATTTATTCAAATCTATCAATATTTTACATTCCAAAATTTAACTCAAAATAGATCAAAAATTTACTATGAAAAATTTGATAATTTTGGCTCTTTTTATCCTTGCTAATGCTACTTAAAATTTAACACATTTTTAAGCTATATATAGCCTTTTTCCATCAACGCCATTTTGATGATTCCAGAGACAGTATTTCCACTTTTTTTGGCGATATCTTCTATCTTCTCTTTTTGAGAGGTTGTTATTCTTATCATTATAGATTTTTCCGCTATGTCCTCTTTGCTCTTTTTTGGCCTTCCATTTGGGTTTGGAATATTTTTTATATTCCCATGATGGATAGTATCTCTTTTCTCGATTTTTAGCTTATCTGCAAATCCCAAATTTTCTCCTTGTGGTAATTAATAATTAATTTAAAGCTAACTATTAATTAATTATTAGATAATTTTATGATAGTTCTTTGTAAATTATTAATTATAGCTGCAGCTGGTCTATAGCTATACCCCAATAATCCCTTCTGTTTTGATAGCTCTACTACACTAGTGTTCTCATTTATTGCAGTTTGAAAAGCATCACTAAAAGGTAGCTCAACAACTTCAGGCATAAATCCTAAAGTATCATTTATAGCTCTCATGCTCTCATCAAGGTTTTGTTTTTTTCTCATCATGTTGGCAACAACAAGCATAGGTTTATTGAAATCTTTTATAAAGTTGATAGTGTCAATAGTGGCTTGTACAGATTCTAGTGTCGCAATAGTTGGCACTACTACACAATCTGATAGACTAAGAGCGTCCTTGAGTTTTTTATCAGCAAATCCACCAAAATCAAATACCACATCCTCTGTGATGCCCTCTAGCGAAGGGAGGGGATCTTGTAGTCCAATTTTTATCACATCATTTGGTAGCCTATCATGAAGTGAGCCATAAGGATCAATTTCAATACCGCCATACCCAAAAGATGTGATGAGCTGATGTGAAATAAGACTTTTGCCAACTCCACCTTTGAAGTTACATACTGTTATCTTCATCTAATACCTTCGTATATTATTAGTTAATAAAAAGCTAACTAATAATATACAATAAATAAACTAATAATTAGTTTTAATCTACCTCAATATTTTTGGATTTTCTACACATCTATCTATATTTTTATTGCACATTAGGGTTGTTTTTTTCTTCTTTTTGTTGATAACATCTATCATATATACTTCACTAAACCCTGTAGCTATTTTGATAGATTCTACCTCTATGTTCTCTCCTAAGAGCTTATCTATTTTGCTTTTTGCATCATCTTTTTTTGGCAGGTGCAACGCATTTTTGCACTGATAATACGCCTCTTCTAGAGGCGGAGGTAGAAAAATTATCATAGGCGGCACTTCAGCACACTCTTTTGGCATGCTGCTCTCTGTTTTTTTCTCTCCGCCTACAGAGGGCGGCATTGGTGGCATCATAGATTCTGAAGCAAAAATAATAGTTGCTGTAAAGATCGATAGTAGTAGTTTGTTCATGGTTCTTTTTTCTCCTTGTTTATCCTAGATTTGGTAGTGAAGGTGGCATCGGTGGCCTTGTAGGATCATCTGCTATAGAGCTTGAGCTACTTGCTGAAGATGTCGCTGAGCTTGTTGAACTACTTGTTGAGCTAGGCGTAGAGCTAGATGTACTAGGTGCACTAGAGCTAACCGAAGATGTCGCTGAGCTTGTTGAACTACTTGTTGAGCTAGGCGTAGAGCTAGATGTCGCTGAGCTTGTTGAACTGCTTTCACTCACACTAGATGAAGATGAAGTGCTAGATGAAGTAGCAGAGGTTTTATGCAAAGAGATACCATATATCTTACTTCCTAGTGTTAAATAGTAGTAGTAATAATCCCCATCATGAGGGAGCATATCAGAACTTGTTACAACACCTAGGTCAAAAAGTTTTCCAGAATCTGAATTAAATCTAATTTTTCCATCAGATTCTATAGTAGCTTTTATCACTATATCATTCTCTTTATCTTCATAATCAACTCTATACACCCCAACAGATGCTTCATCAAGCTCTGCACCATTTCTTGATTTCATTACGCCATTATTCATTAGCTCTTCTGCGGTTGTGTATTTTGTTTCATCGCCACCATCGTTGTTTGATGGAGGGGTTGAGATAATCACTCCACTTTCACCATTGAAAAGCTCCTCAATTTCACTTCCTATTGAACCCCCACATCCATGCAGTAAAAAGGCAAGAGAGGAGGCTATTACGACATATTTAATACTCTTCATAAAATTCCTTTAGTAGATTCTATATTCCAATCTTCTATCAACAATAATTCAAGGGCAGCTAATAACACCCATTTTTTTTGTAGTAGTAGGTGATATTTCCATTTATATCATACTCCATGCACGGATGAGCTGTATAGGCTTTTGAAGGATTTTTGCTTTTTGATCTCTCTTCAACCACCTTTTTAGAATCCCCAAAAAAATTTTCATAAACCATAGTAGTTCCAACAGATCCACTTACAGCACCTAAAATAGCGGTACCAAGTATGATAGTTCCAGCAGTAACAGACATGCTCTTCCTTTATAATATTCTATCAAATTTTAAAAGCAACTTTAATTCCATCATGAGTTTGGAACAAAAAGTGTTTAGCAATTTGCATTAAAATATTCAAGGATGGAAAAATGTCTAAAATCACTAGCGTACTTTTTGCACTTTTTGTTGCGTTTGGTTTGAGCGGATGTGTCAGTTTCTCTATGGATTTAGGAGGGAGCAAGGATAGGCAAACCCCAGTCTATTATCCACACCCACCAACACCGTATCCATATTATTACTAGGAGAGTGCTTCATGAAAAAGATAAAAATAGCTCTCCTATCTGTTTTTGCCTCTATCTTTTTTAGTGGTTGCCTAGCAGAAGTTGCCACTGTTGCCTCAATAGCTAGCTCTGTCTATAATCTCAAAGATATAATAGATACCAAAAAAGAGGAGACCAAAAAGGAGATGAGTAGCATAGAGGATAGAGTAGAAGTTGAAGCTAGTGCTATGGATTCTCTTCTAGAAGAGAGGACGCCAAAGAGATCAAAACTACTATATGAAGAGGCAATAGCCCAAGATAGTAGTGTGGAGAGATACAAAGAGGAGCAAAAAAGCATGGTTTTATACCTAGATAGCACTTCTCCTATCCAACAACATTACGCATACCCAGTCTATTGATTTTTATTTGGCATATAGAACCTTTTAGAGGTGTCTATATGCTGAAACCTTAGTAGTGATATCTGCATTGTGCTATCAATATAGCATTTTCACTCACTTTATAGACTAGCCTATGCTCTATTGTTATGCGTCTTGACCAGTAGCCCGACCAATTGTACTTTAGTGGTTCAGGCGCACCCATTCCTTTAAAAGGCTCTCTTTTTATTTCATTGATAAGTGTATTTATCTTTTTTAAAATCTTTTTATCGTTTTGTTGCCAGTAGAGATAGTCTTCCCAAGCCTCATCCGCAAAAGTTAGATTCACTCCTCTATAAGCTCTCTATTTTTACCAAGACCAGCCTCAAGTTGTGTTATAGCACTGTTTAGTCTTGATGCGTTTGTTCTACTTTGCATAAGATAAGCCATCTCTTCTATAGACCTATAATCATCAAGAGAGATAAGAACAGCAGACTCTTTGTTTTGTCTTGTGACGATAATGGGAGAGTGATTGTTTACAACGGTGTCTATGGCGGTTGCTAAATTTTGTCTTATTTGAGAAAATGTCATAGTGTGCATTGTCTGCTCCTTTTTAATATATGTACAAATTATAGTACATATATGGTAAATAATCAATTATTGAATAATTAGTGTTAATATATTAATTGCTACAATCCGCTCTATATTTACAAAAGAGCGGAGCATGATGAGAGAGAAACTAATTGATAATAAAATTTTTATCTACTCTATTTTAGTAGTAGCGATATCGTTTTTTACATATTTCAAAGGTTATGAGACCCCAAATAAGGTATTTTGGGATGAAAACTACCACATAGCATCAGCACAAAAACATATAGAGGGCGTGATGTATATGGAGCCTCACCCTCCACTTGGCAAGATGCTCATAGCTTTGGGTGAGGTTATAGTTGGTGTAAATAGCGATATAGATAGAAGTGTATTTGCAAAGACTGACTACATAAAAGGGGGAGACTTCCCAAGTGAGTACTCCTTTGCAGGGGTGCGTCTTTTTCCAACTCTTTTTGCCACTCTCTCAGGAGTGCTTATTTTTTATATTCTCTACTTGCTAACCAGCAGGGCGGAGATATCACTTGCCTTTAGTTCGCTCTATCTTTTTGAAAATGCGATCATTATACATTCACGAGCCGCTATGCTTGATTCTACTCAGATATTTTTCATCCTTTGTGCGATTTTGTATCTTACATATATAGTAAAAAAAGATGATATTAGATTGAGCAGTTATGCGATATTGGGCGTTTTTAGCGGTTTGGCAATCGCTGTAAAACTAAATAGTATGATAGTTCTACTCCTTTTTGTCTTTTTATGGTTTTTTGAAAATAGAGCCAAAGTTTTAGAGCCTTTTGAAAATCTTTTCTCACTTCTAAGGAGCCTTTTTGCCTCCGCTACTATCTCTGTAGTCTCAATAGCAGCTATATTTTTTGTGGTGATGTATATCCATGTGGGCATGGGAGAGAGGATTGAGACCAAAAGCTACAAAGCTAGCCAAGAGTATAAAGAGATTTTGCAAAATAGCAAAAATAGATGGAATCCTGCCAATGCCTATATCATGATAAGAGATAATCTTAGCTACATGAGCACATATCACGAGGGTGTACCAAAGCTTGATATCTGCAAACCAGGAGAAAATGGATCTTATGCTATTGGTTGGCCACTTATGACCAAATCCATAAACTACAGATGGGATAAAAATGTAGAGGATGGAATCTCCTATGTCAAATACCACCAGCTCCAGGGCAATCCTATCATCTGGTACTCTGTATTTTTAGGCGTTATACTCTCTTTTGTGCTTATTATCAGTAGTGCAGTATTTAAAACCCCAATAAAAGATAAGAGACTATTTTCGTGGATTGTGCTCTTCTCTTCACTCTATTTTTGCTACTTTTTGGCTATTTTGCAGATTGATCGGGTGATGTATCTGTACCACTACTTTTTGGCTTTTATCTTTGGGATGATAAATTTAGCTCTTATTTTTAGCTATATTTTCAAAGAGGAGATAGAGAGCAAAAGCAAGTTTTTATATCTAAACTTGAGTATTTTTGTAGCTCTTGTGCTATTTTGTTTTTGGCATTTTGCACCTTTTGCTTACAACATAGCGTTAACACCAGAGGAGTTTGAGCTTAGAAACTGGTTTGATTACTGGGGAATGAGGGTGGTTAGATGAAAAATATACTCCTTTTTGTTGTACTCCTTTTAGTTGCGTTTTTTGTATATAAGAAGTCCACTCCTATAGAGCTAGATTCTAAAGTATCTATGCTAATAATGCAAAATAGCAAACCTATAAGAACTATAAGAGATGCTCAAGCCATAGAGAGTAAAAAGAGTATCTACATAGATAGGATAGAGTTTAAAAACTCAAACCACCTCAAACACTACAAGCTAGGTTCTATAAGGCCTTATACTCAAAATCTCTTCATCCGCTTCTCTAGTGATTTGGAGTTAAAAGAGGATAAGGAGTTATATTTCTATGTAAACTCAGATGATGGTTTTGCTTTGAGTGTAGATGATAAAGAGGTCTGCTCTTTTGAAAAAGATAGAGCTATGGAGAGCACAAGATGTGAAGCACTGCTCAAAAAGGGAAGCAGAAAAGTAGAGATTTTATATTTTCAAGGTGGCGGAAATATGGGCATAGAGGTAAGGTATAGAATCAAAGGAGAGAATAGAGCCTACTTCTTTGGAGAGGATTCACCAAATATTAGATTTGAAGCTAACTAAATTAACTAAATAGAGCAGCAAAAAAGATAAAAACAAAAGCTTTTTTTGATACAATTTAGAAATTCCCTTTAAAATCACAACTAGCAATTTAAATTTAGGAAGTTCCTATGAAAATAGTCAAACACATAGGGGTGAGCACAATTTGTGCTGTACTCCTGCTTGGATGTGGAGGATCTGTCACAGATATCTACAACAACATAATCGGCAAAGAAGAGATCAAAATACAAAAACTCTCAATACCTACAAGCATGACAGAGAGAGCCACTACAGCCATCACAGCATCACTGCTAAATACAGTCGAATCCAACACTTCAACTTATGAAGCGGTATGGAGTGTGAGTGAGGGGGAGGTAGAGGATAAGAACTCTCTGACCACCAGATACACAGCACCCTCGATTGATACTCAAAGGAGTGTGCAAGTATCTCTAAGTGTCTGCCTCAAAGGCAAAAAGATTTGTGATGCTAAATCAGGAGAGATCATAATAGTGCCAGGAAGTATAGATAATAGTCCACCTATGATCCATGGTATATCTATAAGCGGGACGGAGCTTTTAGAAAAAGGAGAGCTACCAATAAGTGCTATTGTCACTGATAGTGATGGTGATGAGCTTTTATATCTATGGAGTGCAAAAGAGGGGACTTTTGAAGATCATAGTGCTCTAAGTACTACATATAGAGCACCAGAGGTTTTTGGAGAGGATAAAGTGGACACACTAACACTACTAGTGAGCGATAGCAAATCTACAACCTCTCACTCTATTTTTGTGACGATTTTGGATGATTCTAATGTCGGTCAAAACACAAGACCAGTGATTGAACAGATAAGTCATCCAAAAGATGTCCATGCAAGTGATAACATCGCCCTAAGTGCTCTAGCTTATGACCTAGATGGAGACGCCTTGACCTATTTCTGGAGTGTCGATAAAGGCACAATCAATAATATCAAATCAAGTGATATACTCTACACCCCTCCTACCCTTATAGATAGCTCGACAAATGTTGCATTTAGTCTAACAGTGTGCGATAGTAAAAATCTCTGCACAAATAGAGACAATATCTACATGACAATCTATAATGATGATACCCAAATAGCCTT
>JAABSR010000044.1 GCA_011390245.1 Campylobacterales bacterium | reverse complement strand
CAACTCAAGCAGAGACGAAAGTCGGTCATAGTGATCCGGTGGTTCTGTGTGGAAGGGCCATCGCTCAAAGGATAAAAGGTACGCCGGGGATAACAGGCTGATCTCCCCCAAGAGCTCACATCGACGGGGAGGTTTGGCACCTCGATGTCGGCTCATCGCATCCTGGGGCTGAAGCAGGTCCCAAGGGTATGGCTGTTCGCCATTTAAAGCGGTACGCGAGCTGGGTTCAGAACGTCGTGAGACAGTTCGGTCCCTATCTGCCGTGGGCGTAGGAAAGTTGAGGAGAGCTGTCCCTAGTACGAGAGGACCGGGATGGACATGCCACTAGTGTACCAGTTGTTCTGCCAAGGGCATCGCTGGGTAGCTACGCATGGATGTGATAACCGCTGAAAGCATCTAAGCGGGAAGCCAACTCCAAGATGAACTTTCCCTGAAGGTCGCAGCAAGACTAGCTGCTTGATAGGCCAGATGTGTAAGTGTAGTAATACATTTAGCTGACTGGTACTAATAGACCGTTTGGCTTAATAATTTTTCTAAGCAACCGCTACCTTATTGAGTGTAAGTAAAAAGTACTATTGCAAAGCTATTAACAACAATACCTAATCATGTTGAAGAGGGTGCAGAGTTTAGCTAATGGGATTTATATATAATATGATCCTATTAACTAATACAACCTAAGCTCTGCACCCTTTTCCCGTGGCTATAGAGAGAGGGAAATACCCAGCTCCATTCCGAACCTGGAAGTCAAGCCTCTCATCGCTGATAATACTGCTCTTTTCAAGAGTGGGAATGTAAGTCGCTGCGGGATTGGGTTTATCTTCTTTAATTTAATCTTCAAATTATTTAAATATCATAACAATCAAAAAGAGTTTATATTGTCTATAGTAATAACAGGTGGTGGAACTGGTGGTCATCTTTCAATTATTGATGCTTTGACCGAAGAGTTTTCAAGCAGAGGTATTAAGCTAATATATATTGGCTCAAATAGCGGTAGAGAGGTTGATTGGTTTAAAAATAGAGATATCTTTTTAGATTTCATTCTTTTAGATTCTAAAGGCGTAGTAAATAAGAGAGGAATTGGTAAGTTTAGCTCTTTATATAATATTTTAAAAGCCTCTTTTGCGTGTAAAAAGATATTTAAAAAATATAATGTAGATAGAGTGATAAGTGTTGGTGGTTACTCAGCAGCACCTGCAGCTTTTGCTTCAATTTTTTTTAATAAAAAACTTTTTATTCATGAACAAAATGCACATATTGGCTCATTAAATAGAGTATTAAAGCCATTTGCAGAGAGATTTTTTTCCTCATATTTTGGAGATTCAACTTGGGATTATCCAGTAAAATCAACTTTTTTTGATAGATATAGAACCAGGGAGAGAGTTAATAAAATTATCTTTTTAGGCGGTTCACATGGAGCACAAGCCATAAATAATTTTGCACTTGCAAATGCAAAAAAACTCTCAAAAAATGGTATAGAGATTATCCATCAATGCGGAGTTTATGACTATAAGCGAGTTAAGTCTGAGTATGAGAAGCTAAATGTAGAAGTTGAGCTTTTTGATTTTTCAAAAAATATTATAGATTATATGGAAAAGGCTGATTTTGCAATCTCTAGAGCTGGAGCTAGTACTATTTGGGAGCTTGTAGCTACAGGCCTTCCAACTCTTTATATTCCATATCCTTACGCAGCAAATGATCATCAATACTTAAACGCTAAATTTCTAGTAGATAGAGATTTAGCGTTTCTTAGTAGAGAGTCTGATATTTTAGATATTGATTTGATCTCTTTGTTGGATTTTGATTTTAAAGAGAAAAGTACTGAATTAAAAAAACTAATTAGCAGGGATGGAGCTTTGAGAATAGTTGATTCTATTTTAGAAAAATAAACTCATATATGCTATTATAAGAGTAAATAAAAAACAATTGAGGTTATATGGATATTAGAAGCTCTTTTCTTAACTACTTCTCTAAAAATAGACACCAAATTTATGAATCTATGCCATTAGTCCCTGATGATCCCTCCTTACTTTTTACAAATGCTGGTATGGTTCAATTCAAGGATGTATTCACTGGAAAAGTTCCAATTCCACCAAATCCAAAAGCTACAAGTTGCCAACTCTGTATTAGGGCTGGTGGCAAGCACAATGATCTTGAAAATGTTGGATACACTAGTAGGCATCACACGCTTTTTGAGATGCTTGGAAACTTCTCTTTTGGGGATTATTTTAAAGAAGAGGCAATATTTTATGCATGGGAATTTGTAACAAAAGATCTCTCTTTTGATAAAAATAGACTCTATGTGACAGTCCATGATAGTGATGATGAGGCTTTTGAGTTGTGGAAAAAACATATACCAGAAGATAGAATCAAAAAAATGGGCGATAAAGATAATTTTTGGCAGATGGGTGAGAGCGGTGCCTGCGGACCTTGTAGTGAGATATTTGTAGATCAAGGCGAAAATTACTTTAATAGTAGTGAAGACTATTTAGGCGGTGATGGTGATAGATTTTTAGAGATTTGGAATCTAGTATTTATGCAGTATGAGAGAGATATTAGTGGAAAGCTTATACCACTACCAAAGCCCTCTATTGATACTGGTATGGGATTAGAGAGGGTTGTTGCTTTGAAAGAGGGCAAGAGAAGCAATTTTGACTCTTCACTCTTTATGCCACTTATAGATGGGCTTTCAGAGATTGTAAAAAAAGAGTACATATACAGTAGCGGTGCATCATTTAGGGTTATAGCTGATCATATAAGATCAATATCTTTTCTCTTAGCTCAAGGTGTGAACTTTGATAAAGAGGGTAGAGGTTATGTACTAAGAAGAATTCTAAGAAGAGCTATAAGACACGGATATCTACTAGGCAGGGGTGAGCCTTTTTTGCATCTTCTAGTGGATATTTTAGCTTCACAAATGGGTAGTCATTATAGTTATTTAGAAGAGAAAAAAGAGGTTATTAAAGATCAGATTAAACTAGAAGAGGAGAGATTTTTTTCAACCATAAGTGGTGGTATGGAGATGTTTAAAAAAGAGCTTGAAAAAAGTAGTAATATTTTTGATGGCAACATTGCTTTTAAGCTTTATGACACTTATGGTTTTCCTCTTGATTTGACAGAAGATATGCTAAAAGATAGAGGCATAAGTATAGATAAAGAGAGTTTTAATAAAGCCATGAGTGAGCAAAGAAATAGGTCAAAAAGCTCATGGAAAGGTAGTGGTGATAGTGAAAATAGTGGAGATTTTTCAGAGATTCTAAAGAGATTTGGTGAGAATGTATTTGTAGGTTATGACACACTTGAATACAGCTCAAATATAGTAGCCTTGATGGATGAAGAGTTTAGATTGGTTAATAAAATTGATGCAAATTGTAGTGGGTATGTCTTTTTAGATAAGACGCCATTTTACGCACAAAGTGGTGGACAATGTGGTGATAGTGGAGTGTTGAAAGTTGAAGGAGAGATTGTTGCAAAAGTAGTTGATACAAAGAACTACTTTAATCTAAACATATCAGAAGTTAGAACAAATGCGGAGTTAAAAGAGTTCAAAATCTCTTCAGTGGTAGATAGAGTTAGATTTGAAATTGAGAAGCATCACTCAGCAACACATTTGCTTCACTCTGCATTGAGAGCTATTTTGGGAGATCATGTAGCTCAAGCTGGAAGCCTTGTTCAGAGTAATAGACTAAGATTTGATTTTTCCCATCCTCAAGCACTCAGCAAAAAAGAGATAGAAGAGGTTGAGTGTTTTGTAAATTCTGCAATTGCTAAAAATATTGATGCAAAAATAGAAGAGGTCTCTATCTCTAAAGCAAAAGAGAGAGGAGCTATGGCTCTTTTTGGTGAAAAGTATGGTGATTTAGTTAGAGTTGTAGAGTTTGATGATCTATCCATCGAGCTTTGTGGGGGATGTCATGTTAGAAATAGTGCACATATTGGATCATTTTTTATTACAAAAGAGAGCGGTGTTAGTGCAGGAGTTAGAAGAATAGAGGCTTTATGTGGTCAAGCAGCTTATGGTTATGCTAGAGAGTATATATTGAAAGTAAAAGAGTGTGAAGAACTAGTAAAAAATAGTGACTTAGTGGTTGGTATTGAGAGATTAAAAAGTGAGATAAAAGATTTAAAAAGTGAAATTAATTCACTTAGTAGTAGTTCTAGCGTTGATATAAAATCGACCAATATTGCAGGTGTAGAACTATTTGTAGATCATGTAGAGGCTGGAGATATAAAGCAGATTATTGATGATTTGAAAAATAGACATCCAAAAGTTGCTGTTATGCTTTTTCAAAAAAGAGAAGAGAAGATACTCTTAGCCGCTGGTGTGAAAAATTGTGATATAAAAGCTGGTGCATGGGTAAAAGAGATAGCACCAATACTAGGTGGTGGCGGTGGTGGAAGAGATGATTTTGCTCAAGCTGGTGGTAAAGATCCTAGTAGATTAGAAGATGCAATCACCGAAGCCAAAAAATATGCCAAAGAGAGATTGTCATAGATGAATAATGGAATGATTGCGATAATGTTAAGCGTCTCTTTGTTTATTGGATTTTTGGGTCTTGTTGCTTTTATTTGGGGGCTTAGGACTGGTCAGTTTGATGATGAGAAAAAGATGATGCAAGGAGTTCTGTTCGATTCTGAAGAGGATTTGGTTGATGCATCAAAAAGAGATGAGAAGCTAAAAAAAGAGGATAGAGAAGATGCAAAAGATATATGATCTAGCCATTATAGGAGCAGGCCCTGCAGGTATCGCCTCAGCTGTAGAATCAGTCCTTTTAGGTGTAGAGGATGTGATAATTTTTGAAAAAGGTGATAATCACTCTACAACTATTAGAAACTACTATAAGGATGAAAAGAGGGTTGATAAAAACTGGAGAGGTGCAGAGGTTCAAATAGATGGAAATATACTATTTGCTGATGGCACAAAAGAGTCAACTATAGAGTTTTTTGGAGAGTTGATTGATAAGCATGATGTAGAATCAAAATTTAATGTAGGTATAGATTTTGTAAAAAAAGAGGGAGATATTTTTGAGATAACCACTGAAAGAGGTGAGAAATTTTATTCAAAATTTGTGATTATTGCTATAGGTGTGATGGGAAAACCAAATAAACCTTCATATAAGATTCCACCATCTATATCTGATATTGTAAACTTTAACCCAAATAGTTGCAGAAGTGGAGAGAAGCTTTTAGTGGTTGGTGGTGGCGATAGTGCTTTGGAATACGCATATATGCTAAGTGCAACTAATGATGTAACTATTAGCTACAGACAGAGTAGTTTTAGTAGGGCAAGTGAGCAAAATATTGATATTTTAAATCGCTACACCAAAGAGGGTAAGATCGTCCAGAAAATCGGAGTAGATATAGACTATATTGCAGATTGTGATGGAAAGGTCGAAGTTTTTTTCTTTGATAAGAGTAGTGAAGTTTTTGATAGGATGGTTTTGGCAATTGGCGGAGCATCACCTGCTGATTTTCTGAGAAAATGTGGTATAGAATTGGATGAAAATGAGACACCTATTACAGAAGAGAATCTACAAAGTTCAGTAGAGGGTCTTTTTATTGCTGGAGATATAATAGCCAAAAAGGGCGGCTCTATTGTTGTTGGGCTAAATCACGCATTTAAAATTGTCAACAGAATTAAAGAGTTAACTAGAACAACTTAAGCTCCTATTTTGGTAAATATGAGTAAAATCACGCCCAAAAACTTATTATAAAGGTATATGATATGTCAAGAAAATGTTTTATAACTGGCAAAGGTCCAATGAGCGGAAATAATGTAAGTCATGCAAATAACAAATCAAAAAAGAGAACCCTACCAAATCTAAGAACAATTAGAATCCAACTAGATGATGGAACAAGCAGAAAAGTAAAGGTTGCAGCTTCAACTCTTAGAACTATGAAAAAACACTCATAACCCCTAATTCCTAGGGGAGAGTATTGAAAATATTTCAAAACTTTAAAAACTTTCTTCACTGGGAAAAAGCCCCAAAACCTGAGATTTCTGTATCAGGTAAACTATATCAACAGTTAAAACCATTTAGACTTCCCCTCGTATTAGTCCAGCTAATTATGGTGATTGGCACACTTGGATTTATCTACTTTGAAGACTATTCAATAGTTGATGCAATTTTTCAGACAGGCTATACTTTTACAACTACTGGATTTGGTTCTTTAAATGAGTCTAATTTTCAAGAAGAGACTAAAATATTTACAGTCACTCTCATAATTTTAGGTTTTTTGATTTTAACATTTTCAGTTGGTATTGTTATTGAGATAATAAATAGAGGAACACTTGTAAGACTTTTGAAGGAGCGAAAAATGCTTTATAGAATCGCAAGATTGAAAAATCACTATGTTATCTGTTACCACAATGAGTACACCATCCAACTCTCTTATCACTTTAGAGAAAACCATATTCCATTTGTAGTGATAGACCCCTCAAAGAATCTTGAAGAGGAGGCTATAAAGTACAAGTATCCCTATTTTATAAATGATGATCCACACACTGAAGATGCACTACTAAAGTCTCACATATCTTCTGCTAGAGGAGCTATTTCTCTTTCAAAAAATATGGCTGATAATATTGCTCAAATTGCTACTATTAGGCTTTTTGAGAAAGAACTCGGTAGAAAACCATACTATATTATCTCAAGTGCAGAGACAAATAGTGATATAGAGAAGCTAAAAAAACTAGGTGCAGATTCTGTTGTTTCTCCTACAAAACTTCTTGCCCAAAGACTAAGTGCAATGGCTATTCGTCCAGATATGGAAAATCTTTTAGAGCAGTTTGTCTATAAAAAAGATACACCTTTAGATATTGAAGAGGTTATAGTTCCAAAGTACAGCTGGCTTGTGCTCAAAAAGCTAAAAGAGGCACACTTTAGAGAGGTGACAAATGCATCAATAGTAGGTATTACGCAAAAAGATGGAAAATTTATAGCTATGCCAAGAGGAGATACCTTGATTACAAGTGAGTGCAAACTGCTTATCATTGGTACATCAGCTTCTATAAAAAATACAAGAAGATTGATTGTAGGAAAAGACAAACCTCAGGAGTTAAAATATGTATAATAAGTTTGATATATTTCCAATTGAGGGAGGAATCTGCGCTCCTTTAGGCTTTTTTGCTAGCGGTGTGAGTGCTGGGTTAAAAAAAGATGGTGCTCCTGATGTTGCTTTTATCTATTCTGAAGAGATATGTAGTGTTGAGGCACTATTTACAAATAATAGATTTCAAGCAGCCCCTATAAGATATTTTAAAGAGTGTAACGACAAAAATACAAACTTTGTCCTGATAAACTCAAAAAATGCAAATGCTATGACATCTTTAGAAGGTATTGAGGATATAAAAGAGGTTTTAGGTGAGTTAAAAAGTAGATTTGAAGAGATATCAAATCCAATAATGAGCTCAACTGGAGTGATTGGAGTTAGGCTACCAAAGTCTAAGATAATCGCCTCTTTTGAGAAGTTTGATCTCTCCCAAAAAAGTAGTGAAAGTGCCTCAAAAGCGATAATGACAACTGATGCTTTTGCAAAAGAGATAGCATTAGAGGTTGAATATGATGGTGGTAGCTTTAGAATTGGTGGAATAGCAAAAGGAGCTGGAATGATAAATCCAGCGTTAGCAACCATGCTTTGTTTTATCACAACTGATGCAGATATCCCAAAAAATGATCAAAAAGAGATGCTAGTGGATTTGGCTGAAGAGAGTTTTAATGCTATCTCTGTAGATGGAGATACTAGCACAAATGATTCTATTTTTCTTCTAGCAAATAGGAAAAGTGGTAGTTACAACAAAGAGGCTTTTAGAGAGGCTTTGGGGATTGTTATGCTAAAACTTGCTACAGATATTGCAAGAGATGGCGAGGGAGCAAAGAAGCTAGTTGCATTTGAAGTTTCTGGTGCAAAAAGCTATGAAGAGGCAAAAAGAGCTGCAAAATCACTTAGTAATTCCCTTCTTGTTAAGACTGCAATATATGGAGAGGATCCAAACTGGGGAAGGATAGCTAGCACAATTGGTGCAAGTGGCGTAGAGTGCGATGAAGCAACTTTAAGAATCTCTTTTGATGAAGTGAATGTTTATGATAGAGGAGAGGTTTTTTTTGATGAGGCTACAGAGAAAAAAGCAGCAAGTGTTATGCAAAAAGATTCATTTAAGGTAAGAGTGGATATCGGTATGGGTGAGGGGTTTTATAGGGCTTATGGGTGTGATTTGGGATATGAATATGTCAAAATAAATGCTGATTATCGCACCTAAATTAACTCTATATAATCAATATAAGACTATAATTAATCAAACAAAATAAGGAGTATGAATGTTACATGAGTATAGAGATGAGATAAGTGAGCTAAAGGTTCAAAATGCACATTTTGCTAAAATTTTTGAAAAACATAATGAACTTGATAAAAAAATAACTGATGTTGAAGAGGGTAGAGAGCATATGGAGCATTTTGATCTAGAGGTATTAAAAAAAGAGAAACTAAAACTCAAAGATGAGGCTTTTGCGATGATCTTAGAGCTTAAGAAATCAAAAGAGAGTTAGGAATAGCTCCTCTCTTTTAGATAAACTTAGGATAGCTTCCTAACCACTTTAGCTCTTCACCTCTTTTTGTGAAGAGCTCTTGAATATTTTTGTCATCATAGTGACCCTCAAAATCAATAAAAAACCAAAAATTAAAATCCCCAATATCATCAACTGGTCTAGATTCTATTTTTGTCATATTTATATTTAAATCATTTAAATCTTTCAAAAGTCCCATAAGAGCACCTGGCTTATCAGAATTCAATATCTTAGCAAAAACTGAAGTTTTATCATATCCGCTAGGTTTGTTTTTGAAATCACTTACTATTATAAATCTAGTTTTATTTGTGTGTGCATCTTCAATGTTTTCAAAAAGTATAGGTATGGAGTGAAGTTTTGCAGCTATGTGTGAACAAATTACTGCACTATCTCTCTCTTTGCTTGCAAGCATAGCCGCTTTTGCAGTGCTATCAACGGGGAATCTCTCTGCGTTATCTAGACTGTATTCACTTAAGAAATTTCTACATTGACCAAAGGCTATATCTCTTGAGTAGATTCTTTTGATATTGCTTAGCTTGTCACATTTTGTTGCAAAAGTGTGATGGATAGGCATCATCATCTCAGCAACTATTAAAAGATTTGATTTTCCAAGTAGATCTAGCGTCTCGCCCACTATACCATCAGTATTATTTTCTATAGGAATCACGCCATATTTTGCTCTTTTGGATTCTATAGTGTTAAAAATTGAAGATATTGTGTTCATGGAAAGATACTCACTCATCGCACCAAATCTACTCTCAGCTGCTTGATGAGTATAACTTCCCTCAGGACCTAGATAGGCCACTCGTTCAGGCAGCTCTAGATTTCTGCTAACTGCAAATATTTCAAGGTAAATAGCCTCTATTGCGGCATCATTTAGCGGACCCTCATTTAGATTTTTGAGACGATTTAGTATATCTTTTTCTCTCTCTGGTCTATATATTGAGGTTCCACTTCTATGTTTTAGTTCACCAACCTTTCTAACTACATTCATCCTTTTTGTAAGCAACTCTAAAATCTTATTATCAATTGCATCGATCTCTTCTCTAAGATGCGTTAAATTCATCATCCATCCTTAAATACTCAATTTCACTCTCTATGATATCTTCTAAATGCTCTCTTCTTCGAATAAGCCTATCATGACCTCCCTCTATGGCAACTTCAGCAGCTCTAGCTCTAGTGTTATAGTTGCTTGACATGCTCATGCCATAAGCTCCTGTGGATTCTATGACTATGAGATCGTTATGTTTTGTATCTGAAATCTCTACATCTTTTGCTAGAAAATCACCACTTTCACACACAGGACCTACAATATCTGCCCTGCTTTTATTCTCATTTTTGCCAAGTAGATATGTTTTGTGGTATGCATTATAAAGAGAAGGTCTTATGAGATCATTCATAGCTCCATCTACTATCACAAACCTCTTTTGATGATTTCTCTTCTCATATAGCACTTTTGTTAGAAAAAATCCTGCATCTCCTACTATTGACCTTCCTGGCTCGCAGATGATTGTGACATCTAAGCCTTTTAGGGTATCTAGTATGTTTTGTGCATAATCATAAGGCTCTATAATCTTTTCATCCCCATATTTTATACCAAGCCCTCCACCAACATCAAAAAACTTCAAATCAATATCAAGAACACTTAGTGATCTTAGCAGGTCTGATACCTTTTTTGAAGCCTCTTTTATAGGTTCTAACTCTGTAAGTTGAGAGCCTATATGGAAGTGTATGCCAACTGGCTCAATAGATTTGGAGTTTTTTGCTTTTATGTAGAGCTTTTTTGCAATATCAATATCTACACCAAATTTATTTGAGTTTAGTCCAGTTGAAATATATGGGTGAGTTTTTGGGTCGATATCTGGATTTACTCTCACACTTATCCTAGCAATTCGTTTAAGCTTTGAAGCAATCTCCTCAACTCTGCCTAGCTCTCCTTCGCTCTCTATGTTTATAAAAAGTATATCTTTTTTTAGTGCTAGCTCTATCTCATCATCTCTTTTGCCAACGCCACTAAAGATTATCTTATATTTAGGAATACCTGCTATAAATGCTTTCTCAATTTCACCTGAAGATACACAATCAGCTCCTGCTCCAAGCCTTGCAAGATGCCTTATCAAGGAGAGATTTGAGTTAGCTTTGATAGCATAACAAATCAAGGATTTTCTACCAGAAAAAGAATCCTTTAGCCTATTGAAATTGCTTTTTATCTTATCAAAGTCATAAATGTAAAGTGGTGTATTGTATGTTTTAGCTAATTTTTCAAAATCCAAAAAAAGTCCCTTATTTAATGTTTAATTATGTTTAAACAAATAATATCAACTTGATACTTCAAATGTGTTAAAATAGCTTCAAAAAAGTGATTGGATTGATTATGAGTTTACCACAGATTATTTTGCTTCTTTTGGTTGTTGGTGTAGTAGTTGTTCTTTTTGGATTCTATTTTTTTAGACTTAGGGTCTCTTCGCAAAAAAAAGATGAAGAACAAAAGGTTGAGTTTAAAGATATTTTGGGAGTGGTGAAAAATCCAAATAGCAATATGGATAGCATAGAGGATGCAATATCGCTACTTAAGAGAGATTTTAAAACCATAAAAGATGGGAACAATCACCATTATGAGTTTATCTACTATCTAGCAAAACATAAAAATGCTAGCTCAAAAATGATACTTGATGTTGATAAGTTTTTGAAATTAAACAACGCCGAGCATGAGAAGATGATAGAGAGATATGAGAAAAAGGGACTAGATGATAGATAGGAGTTTTTTACATAAATCTCTACTATCTCTTGGCAATATAGGCAACTCTTCAAAGTACTCATCTAGGAATTTTTGGGAGATATTTCCAAAAAGAGCTCTCTCTTTGTAGAGATTAATAGAAGCGGTGTGCTCTATTTTTCTTGATTCTAGGGCTTTTGAGGAGAGGAGTATATCATTTATACATCCTAGTGCACTATGACCAACTAGCAGTGCGTGAGATTTCAAATCTTTTATGAGATCTATCATATAGTACTCTTTTGATATTGGTACATACAGCCCTCCAGCTCCTTCAATAATCAAGATATCGCATTTAGAATCTAGCCTATTTATGCACTCTTTTAAAAAATCTATATCAATCTCCTCTTTCTCTTTTGCGATATATGGAGCAGCTGGTGTTTTAAATCTATAAAAACAGATATCTTCTAACTCCAAATCACCAAAATAGCCACTCTCCTTTGAGCAATCCAAAAGCTCTTTTGCATCTTTTGGTATATCACTTACTCCTGTCTCTATTGGTTTGCAGCCAAGTGCCCTATATCCCATGCTTTGAAGCTCTTTTATGATGATTTTTGAGATAAATGTTTTTCCAATATCTGTATTTGTAGCGGTTACAAAAATCCTCTTCATAATGACTCCCTAACTTTAATTTAAGTAAATTATCAAAATAATATTATAGCTAGTAGCAGACAAAATATTGATTATCGGAGATTTAGTGGGAAGAGATGTAGAATTTGAAAATGAAGTAGAACAAAGAAACAAAAAAGAGCTAAAAGAACCCAAAAAGTACAAGGTTCTTCTTCTAAATGATGACTACTCTACTATGGATTTTGTCGTAGAGGTGTTGATGGATATTTTCGATAAAGCATTTGATGATGCACTAAATATTATGCTAAGTGTCCACAGAAATGGCAGAGGAGTGTGTGGAATCTATACTTATGACATAGCAGAGACGAAGATTGAAGAGGTGAGAAAAAAATCAAAAGAGAGTGGATTCCCACTACGAGCTATTATGGAAGAGGAGTAGGAATGATAAATGGAGAACTAAATGTGGTTTTTGCACAAGCGATAAACTACGCAAAAAAGAGCAGACATGAGTATTTGACAATAGAACACATATTTTTCTCGTTACTGCAAAATAGAGATATAGTTGAAGTTTTGAAAAATTGTGGAGGAGATATTGAGAATCTAAGAGGTAGGGTTTTGCAATATCTCAAAGATAATATGAAATCTCACAGTGAAAATATAAATCATGATCCATTTGAGACCCTAGCACTTAGTAGGGTTATAGAAAATATGGTTAGACATATACAAAGTGCTGAGAAAAAAGAGGCAAGTGCTGCTGATTTGCTAGTGGCTATATACTCTGAAGAGAGGTGTTACTCTGTATATCTTTTGCAGAGTCAAGGGATAGAAAAAGTTGATATCTTAGAGGTTATAACCGAACATAGTGGGCAGAGCAGGGCAAACCAAAAAGAGGAGGAGGGCGAGGCAGCAAAAGAGGAGAGCTATCTTGATAAATATACGCTCTCTTTGAGTAGATTTGCTAGAGAGGGGAAGATTGATCCAGTTATTGGTAGAAAAGTAGAGATAGAGAGAACCATAGAAATACTCTGTAGAAGAAAGAAAAATAATCCTATTTTTGTAGGTGAGCCTGGAGTTGGAAAGACTGCTATTGC
>JAABSR010000043.1 GCA_011390245.1 Campylobacterales bacterium | reverse complement strand
CACAAAATGTGAACATGAAAGGTGGAATAGCTACCACTACCTAAATGGCTGGGAGCACGGAGAGACAAAAGATAAGCACACCAAAGTGCACAACTGCCTCAAGCCTTTAGAGAAGTTTGTAGAGCCAGAACTACAGATAACTATACTTTATGATGTCTATTCTATTCTCTATTTGCCAAACTATCTTGCAAATAGTGGATGGGAGATAGTGGTTTATGAAAAACAGAATATATGAACTCTAAGTAATTTACTGTTTAATCTATGAGATGATGAAAGTATATAATACCCTGATATACAGACATTTTTTTAACACTCTTTTAAAAAAAGACTCGTAGGCTGTTGTGCCCCCACAACAATGTAAAAATCTTCAAAAATGTCGTGGTGATAGACACCACGACCTACAAGACTCTAAGCTCTATCGCAATTGTCACAAGAGATAAAAGCTCAATACCAAAGAGCAAGTTTCCTGCAAGATAATCGTGTCGTTTTTGACATAGGAGGCAACAAATACCGCTTGATCGTGAAAATCAATTATTCCTATGAGACGATATATATTAGATTTGTAGGTACACACGCAGAATATGACAAAATAGACGCAGAGGAGATATAAAAATGAATATTTTTCCAATCAAAACAGAACTAGATTATGATAATGCACTAAAGAGGATAGATGAGCTTATGAGTGCGGAATTAGATACCCCAGAAGGCGATGAGCTTGATATTTTAGTTACTTTAGTGGAAGCATACGAAGCCAAGCACTATCCAATGCCAAAATGTGACCCTATAGAAGCTATCAAATTTCGCATGGAACAAATGGGGTTAGAGGCAAAAGATATCACACCAATTATTGGCTCTCGTTCAAAAGTTTCAGAGGTACTCAACCGTAAACGACAACTCTCACTTACAATGATTCGCAATCTTCATAATCATTTGCAAGTTCCTTATGAATCTTTGATTGGATGATTTTGATCTTAAAAAATGGGAACTCCTTAGTGAGTGAGGGTCGATTATTTTTTAGAAAAAAGTAGCGATAGTTTTATAAATGGATTCTCATCAGTATATATTTTTGTAAACTTTATACGATTTTCTCTGCACTGCTTGTATAGCCTGCTATCATTTAAAGCTATCTCTTTTTTATACTTTTGTATCACTTTTTTGTTTAGCTCTCCCTCTATCCGCTCTCCGCTCTCTGGATCGATCAAAGAGAGATATCCTAGCTCTTTTGGATTCTCCTCAAACCTATCTCTTGTGATGATCAAAACAACCTCATGTCTTTTGTTTAGAACTCTTAGATCAACATCTTTGAAAAAATCCCCAACAAGAAAAAGAACAGATCGTCTTTTTGTTTTGCTAGATATATTTTTGGTTAAGCTCTTATAATCTACCTCTTTGTTTAGAGGATTAAATTTCAAAATATTATCTACAAGCTTATATACACCAAACATTCTCTTTGTGGGGGTGATAAAATCTTCAAAGCCACTGCTATAGACTCCGCCATAAAATCTATCTCCATTTTTTATGGCAGAAAATGAGATAATTGAGCAGACTTCTGCTATAAGCTCTTGCTTTGACTTGTGTGAACCAAAATATGTAGAACCGCCAAGAAGTGGGATGATGCCTATGTTTAGCTCTCTTTGAGCATGAAATAGCTTCACATAGGGTTTTTGTAATTTTGCAGTGATAATCCAATCAATATGCCGTATATCATCACCTACTTGATACTCTCTAAGCTCAGAAAAGTCATAGCCCTCCCCTAGAAAAAGTGAGGTGTTATTGCCAACTACCTCACTAAAAAGAGCTCTTTTTGTTTTAATGATTATCTTTTTTAGCATAGACATCTTATGGGATTTGTACTGACTCTACTACTTTATCTATAATTTGATCGCTATTTATCCCCTCAGCCTCAGCCTCATAGCTAAGGATAATCCTATGACGCATAACTGAATTTATAATATATGATATATCTACAGGCGAAACATAATCTTTATTACGCAAAATAGCGACCGCCTTTGAGGCTTTAAAAAGATCGATCGAGGCTCTAGGCGATGCCCCAAATTGAATATAACTAGCAATAGAATCTAGCCCATATTTTTGTGGCTCTCTTGTTGCATATACCAAATCTATTATGTACTCTTCTACCTCTTCATCCATGTGAACATCATATATTGATTGCTTTAAAACCTCCAAATCCTTTAAACTTACCGTAGGTTTTGGCTCTTCTTGATATTGTGCTGAAACCCTTCTAGCAATCTCAAGCTCCTCTTTTTTTGTATTGTATCCCACTATAATTTTTAGCATAAATCTATCCAACTGTGCCTCAGGAAGTGTATATGCCCCCTCTTGCTCTACTGGATTTTGTGTAGCTAGAACCAAAAATGGTGCGGGTATTTTAAAGCTCTCATCACCAATAGTGACTTGTCGCTCTTGCATCACTTCTAAGAGTGCAGATTGTACCTTTGCAGGAGCTCTGTTTATCTCATCTGCAAGTAGTAGATTTGTAAAAATTGGACCTTTTTTTATAGCAAAAGAGTTATTTTTTGGATCATAAATCTCAGCCCCAATGATATCACTAGGAAGCAAATCTGGTGTAAATTGTACTCTTTTAAATAAAATACCAAGTGATTTAGCCAGTGATTTTATGGTAGTTGTTTTAGCAAGTCCTGGGACTCCTTCTAAAAGTATATGCCCATCACACATAAGTCCAACCAAAAGAGCATCGATCATCTTCTCTTGACCTATGATGACTTTTCCTACTTCAGATTTTATAGAACTTATAATGCTATTCATTCTTCAAACTCCTAAAATTCTGATTTTTTTTCAATATCAAAAGTACCATCAAGTAGCAAACCCTCATTTTCCTTATTATCTTTTTTTGAAGAATCTATTATTTTCCCAAAACCTCCACCGCTTGATTTAAACTCAAAATCGTAATATGTAGATCTTGTATCCTCTTTTTTATCAGGATTTATATCTATAAACTCATCGCCTGCTGCACTAAACTCAGCAGCATGTAGTGAAACAAAAAGTAGTGGTAAAAGTAGATATTTCATGTTGGAATCCTCGCAGTTATTTATTTTTGAATATTCAAAGATTATATCAAATTTCCTCCATTAAAGTACAGAAGTGCTGAGCCCCAAGTGAGACCTCCACCAAAAGCATCTAGAAGAATTAGATCACCTTTTTTCAATCTACCCTCTTCATATATATCATTCATAGCCATAGGTATTGAAGCAGCTGAAGTGTTTCCATATTTATCCACAGTTATCACACTCTGTTCAATTGAAAAATCAAGCAACTCTCCTACAGCTTTTATAATCCTAAGATTGGCTTGATGAGGAATAAAAAATCTTATATCCTTAGGAGATATATTATTTCTTTGCAAGATATCTTTGACATCACTAGCTAGTGTCTTTACGGCTAACTTAAATGTCTCATTTCCCTTCATCTTCATATATTGTAGATTCTTATCTACATTGTCTGCTCTTATTGGAGTTCTGCTTCCTCCACCAGGGGTCACTAAAAAGTCTTGATATTTACCATTTGATGATATGGAGATATCTAGTACAGAAGAGCTCTTCTCTTGAGTTGTACCAATCACTGCTGCCCCTGCACCATCGCCAAAAAGAACACATGTACTTCTATCGCTAAAATCTGTAATCGCGCTTAACTTTTCAGCACCAACAATCAAAATATTTTTGTAGGTATTTGATTCTACATAGGCTTTAGCAATTGAGAGTAGATATATAAATCCGCTACAAGCTGCACTTATATCAAAAGCAGGTATATTTTCAATACCCAATCTCTCTGCTAAAACACAAGCGGTTGAGGGCATACATAAAAAATCTGGTGATATTGTAGCTACTAAGATACAATCTATCTCTTCAGCATCTATACCAGCTCTTTGTATTGCTATTTTTGATGCCTCAAAAGCAAGATCAGAAGTTGCCTCATGCTCTGCAGCAAATCTTCGCTCTTTGATACCTGTTCTTTTTACTATCCACTCATCACTTGTGTCTATTATCTTTTCAAAGTCACTATTTTTAAAAACTCTTTCTGGTATGTATGATGCTATTGATTTAAAAGAGGCGAACATCTTTTATGCCTCTTCTTCTTTTTTGTGCTCTTTTGTATCAAATCTCTCTATGGATTCTAGTATGTGCAGGGGTAAAGAATACTCACTAGATATGATTGCTTGATTTATGGCATTTTTTATAGCCTTTGCATTACTCTTTCCATGGCAAATAATCACATTTCCATCTATTCCCAAAAGAGGAGCTCCTCCATATTCTGCATAATCTATATTTTTCTTTAGATTCCTGAAGGCAGATTTCATAAAAAGTGCACCTAGCATTGAGGTAGTTGAGCTTTTAATATGTTGTTTCAAAAGAGTAGTGATAGCATCTGCTACTCCCTCGCTGGTTTTTAGGACTATATTTCCAGTAAAACCATCACATACTACAACATCAACTGAACCATCAAAAATATTTGCACCCTCAACATTGCCCTTGAAGTTTTCTAGTCTCTCTAGTAGTTTGTAGCTCTCTTTTGTTAGCTCATTACCTTTTGATCTCTCTTCTCCATTTGATAGAAGCCCTACAGAAGGATTTGGTATGCCCATAACACATTTCATATATTCTATGCCCATCAAAGCAAACTGCAAAAGATGTTCAGCCTTGCAATCAACATTTGCACCTGCATCAACAATAAGAGAGTTTTTACCTCTAACAGTAGGCATATGTGAAGCGATAGCAGGTCTTAGGACACCCTTTACTCTTCCAATCTTCAAAGTAGCTATACTCATAGTTGCACCACTATGTCCAGCTGATACAACACACTCTGCACTACCCTCTTTTATAAGATTGCTAGCAACATATATAGAACTATCTTTTCTCTTTAGTGCTCCAGTAGCTCCCTCATCCATCTTTATAAAATCTTCTGAGTGAACAATCTCTATACTGCTAGCTCTATCTTTTGGCACAAATGGGGATATTTTTGATTTATCACCTACTAATATAGGTTTAAAGCTAAACTCTTGCAAGGCTTGAAGAGTACCTTCAATTATTGGGGCAGGACCTAAATCACCGCCCATCGCATCAATGGCAACTTTTACCATTTATGCTACTTATATTCTCCTGTGAATTTATTTAAAAAATGGGGCATCTTCCATGTCCCATCAGCTGATTTTACAGGCTTTGGAAGCTCAAGCTTATAGTGTGTCCTTCTTTTTGCCGCTCTAGTCTTACTCACTCTTCTTTTAGGTACTGCCATTTTCTACTCCTTTATATTTTTATTTACAATTTTTACATATATGATAATCAGACTTTATAGATTCTATTTCACTCTCAAAAAGTGCATCAAAATCTACAAATTCATCATAAAACTCTACTACATCTTCTAGAAGGTTTTCACTATTTTTGCTATTATATTCACCATTGCTTACAAAAAGTGTTATCTCTTCATCTATATCTTGCTGATAGATTTCTGAACATCTGTCGCATATTATAGGCAAAACTCCCTCTATTTTAGCAACAATCTCTACTAAATTTTTTCTATTTCTACTAAAATTGCCACTAAAGTTTAGATTTTGGTATAAAATCTCAAAATCTTTTTTACCGATATCAATTTTTCTGAACTCGATTCTCATTTCAAAAAATGGTCTATATTTAAGATAGTTCTCTTTGAGAGAAGAAAAATGCTATCTCAACTGCTGCATTTTCAACTGAATCACTACCATGAACTGCATTTGCATCAATACTATCTGCAAAATCTGCTCTTATTGTTCCTGGCTTTGCCTCTTTTGGATTTGTAGCTCCCATAAGCTCTCTGTTTTTAGTCATAGCATCTTCACCCTCTAGTGCAATAACTACAACTGGGCCACTTATCATGAAATCTACCAACTCGCCAAAAAAGCCTCTCTCTTTATGAACTGCATAAAAAGCCTCAGCATCTGCTCTGCTTAATTGAATTTTTTTCATTCCTGCAACTCTTAAATTATTGCTCTCAAATCTATCAATAATTTTTCCAATTACACCTTTTTTTACTGCATCTGGCTTGATAATAGATAGTGTTTTTTCCATGATTTACTCCAAAAATGTTAAAATTTCAAAAAATGAGGTTGGATTCTATCTCTTTTTTGCTGTAAAAAAGCTTAAATAAGACTTAAGGTAAAGATGAAGTTTCTAGAAAAATGGAGGCTTTTTAGAGATAGCCCAAAAAGGGGCTATTTTTACTCAACACAAGGAGTATCTCTATTTCTTTTATCATCGCCTATATCATCACGAGAAGGCATACCATCAACTTTTTTGTCCCAAACTATACACCCTTCAGTTGGGCATGAAGCTGCACACGCAGGCTCATCATGATGATCTACACACTCAACACACTTATCAGGATAAACATAATAGATCTCTTCACCTGTTGGATTATCTGCATCATCAACTATCGCTTCAACTGGGCACTCATCTATGCAAGCACCACAAACTATACAAGTATCATTGATATAAACTGCCATCTTAACTCTCCTTTAGATTCTTAGCTTTAAAAGCTGTTGAAGTATATTCAAACAAAAATAAAATGACCCTAAAATTATATTTTTAGATAATCTTTTATGGCATCAACTTTGTCACATTTCTCCCAAGTAAATTCAGGTAGCTCTCTTCCAAAATGTCCATAAGAGGCTGTTTTTTTATAGATTGGTCTAAGCAAGTCAAGAGATTCTATGATACCTTTTGGAGTTAATCTAAAAACCTCTCTCACACACTTTTCAAGTCTCTCTTCATCAAATTTTGAAGTACCATGAGTATCCACCATTATAGATACAGGTTCAACAACACCAATAGCATAAGCTAGCTGGATAGTTGCCTTATCACAAACTCCGCTTGCAACAAGATTTTTTGCTACATATCTTGCTGCATAAGCTGCACTTCTGTCAACCTTACTAGGATCTTTTCCGCTAAATGCACCACCACCATGTGGACAATACCCACCATAAGTGTCAACTATAATTTTTCTACCAGTTAGTCCAGCATCCCCTTGTGGGCCGCCTATTACAAATCTTCCTGTAGGATTGATATGGTAGGTGATATTATCATCTATGAGCTCTTTTGGGATATATTTATAGACTATCTCCTCAATAACAGCATCTCTAAGTTTCTCCTGTTCACAATCTGGAGAGTGTTGAGTTGAGACAACAATTGCTTCTATCTTTTTTGGTTTTCCATTTTCATATCTTACTGAGACTTGAGATTTTCCATCTGGTCTAAGAAATGGCAATGTGCCACTCTTTCTAGCTTCAGCTAATCCCTCTGTAAGTTTATGTGCTAGATAAATAGGAAGAGGCATAAGAGTATCTGTTTCACGACAAGCAAAACCAAACATCAAACCCTGATCTCCAGCACCTATCTCGCCATCTGCTTGATCTACACCCTGATTTATATCAGGTGATTGCTCACCTACTCCATTTAAAACTCCAGCACTTCTATAGTCAAAACCAAAAAGTGCATCAGTATAGCCTATCTCTCGTATTGTCTCTCTTGCTATATCTTGCATTGGTGCGTAAGTTGTAGTCTTAAGCTCTCCTGCAATAATGCAAAAACCATTAGAGAGTAGGGTTTCACAAGCTACTCTAGCATTCCTATCTCTTTGTATAATATAATCTAAAATAGCATCACTAACCTGATCTGCCATCTTGTCTGGGTGTCCCTCGGTTACAGATTCTGAAGTAAAAAGAAAGTTCTTTGACATTTTAAGCCTTTTTTTGGTGGTATATATTTTTATAGAAGCGATTCTAACAAAAATATCTTTATGATTTCAAATTGTTCTATTATTCTCTTCTATTATTGATTCTTTTTTTAGGTTAGTTTTGATATAATTATTTCCTGCTTAATAAAATTTATTTACACAAGGAGTTCATTTATGTTAGTGACAAAAAAAGCACCTAACTTCACAGCTACTACAGTCTTAGGGAACAACGAAATTGTAAACGATTTTGAGTTGTACAAAAATTTTGGCAAAAATGGAGCGGTACTATTTTTCTATCCGCTAGATTTCACTTTTGTCTGCCCTAGTGAGATTATCGCATTTGATAAGAGACTAGATGAGTTCACAAGTAGAGGTATAAATGTAATTGGTGTCTCCATTGATAGCCAATTTTCTCACTTTGCTTGGAAAAACACTCCAGTAAATGAGGGTGGTATTGGTCAAGTTAGATATCCACTTGTTGCTGATTTAACAAAACAGATATCAAGAGATTTTGATGTATTGATCGAAGATGCTGGCGTTGCCCTTAGAGGTTCATTTTTGATAGATAAAGATGGCACAGTAAGACACGCTGTAATCAATGATCTTCCACTTGGTAGAAATATTGATGAGATGATAAGAATGGTAGATACTATGCTTTATACAAATGAGCATGGTGAAGTTTGTCCTGCTGGATGGAACAAAGGTGATACTGCAATGAAACCAAACACAAAAGGTGTAGCAGATTATCTAGCTTCAAATTCAGATAAGCTATAAGTTTAAAAATCTGCCTGCAATCTCTGTAGGCAGATAAGCCTTAAAACCTCAAAATAGTTGAATAATAACTCCTTTTAAGTCTCATAGATTTGAAAATTTAGAAAATTTAGATATCATTTACTCACAAGAATTACTCTCTAAAGATTAAAACTTAGGATTGAGATATGAGAAAATTTACTTTATCGCTTGTTTTATGTTCTGCTCTGTTTGCAACAACGACTCAGGAAGGCTTAAAAGCTTTTAATAGTGGGGATTTTAAAACCTCTTATGAAATTTACAAAGGACTTTTTCTAGATAATTTGCAAGATTCTGAGATAAATTTTTATCTAGCTAGATCTGCATTTGAGCTAGGATTGTATGATGAGGCTATTTCAGCTTTTGAGAGGGTTTTGATTTTAGACCCTGCTCACCTCAGAAGCAGACTAGAGCTTGGAAGAGCCTATTTAAGTATTGGAGATACCAAAAAGGCTAGAGCAGAGCTTATGATCGTGCTAGAGAGTGATGATACTCCAAAGAGCGTAAAAGAGAATGTGAGAGAGCTTATTGCAAAAATAGATGCTGGTGACAAAAAAAGCTCATTTAGAGCGACAATTTTTGCAGGACTTAGTTATGATAGTAATGTAAATGCAAGCCCTGGCGTTGAAGAGATAGAGGACTATTTTGTAGGTATTGGGTTTGATAGAGATAGTATTGAGGCAGATGATATCAAAAGTGATATGTATGGATATGAGAGTTATGGAAGTACATACACATATGACTTTGGTAGCAGAGGAGGATTCTACCTAGAGAGTAGTGCCAACTTGTACAATCAGCACTATTTTGAAGAGAATAATTTTGACATTCAATACCTCTCACTATCAGTTGCTCCTTCTTATAGTACAAACAACTATAGATTCTCGCTACCTTTAGCTTATGAGAGAGTGCATTTTGATTATAGTCATCTTATGGACATCTTCTCTATTTCGCCTAGATTGACTTATGCTCTTAGCAAAGATGCTATAACCTACCTAGAGCTAAAATTTCAAGAGAGAGAGAATGCCAAAAGTAGTGATAGAGATTCTAGGGTTTATGGTGTGTCTTTTGGAGCTTTCAAGGACTTCTCTGGACATTTGTTTGGTTTTGAGGGGACAATATCTAATGAAAATAAGAAAAATAGCAATGAGAGCACTTTTGTAGATAAAAATATAAATTCAATCTCCCTCTCATATAAAAAAGAGCTTTTTTCTAATGCAAATCTTGGATTGAACTATAGATACAAATTTAGTAGTTTTAAAGATATGTTAGAAGATAATCAAAAAAGAGAAGATAAACTCTCGACTTTTGGTGTTTCACTCTCAAAAGATTTAAAATATGGTTTTGGTGTGATAGCTGGATATACATTTCAAACAAATAGCTCCAACTATCAAGTCGTCAAATATGACAAAAATATCTATAGCTTAGCTATAGCTTATACTTATTAGGAGGCTATGATGAGAATTCTATTTTTAGTTTTTTGTTCAGCTCTTTTGTTGTTTGCCAAAGTTGGTGTAGTTTCTGCACTAAATGGAGAGGCGCAAATTCTTAGAGATGATTCAAATATTGGTGTAGAGATTGGTAGTGAGATTGAAGAGAAAGATGTGATAAAAACTTTTGAAGCGACAACTTTGCAGCTTCTATTTGATGATGAGACAGTTATTACAGTGGGGAAAAATAGTGAATTTAAGATAGAAGAGTACCTTTTTGATGAGAGCGAGAACTCAAATGCAAAGTTTGGAGCATCAAAGGGATTTTTTAAAGCTATAACTGGAAAAATTGGCAAAGTATCGCCAGATAAATTCAAGATAAAAACAAAAAATGCAACTATTGGTATTAGAGGTACTCATATACTAGGTAGCATTGAAGATGATATGGAGAAGATTGCATGTACAAATGGTGCAATATTTTTAGATGTCAATGGCGTTGTTTTTGATGTAGTTCAAGGTCAGATGACAACAATATCATCTCTTGGAATCCCTTCAACACCTAGAGATATTACTGCGGAAGATTTCAACAATTTCAACAGCGGGCTTTCAACTAGAAGTGGCGGTATGAGTGAAGGTGTAGTCGATAGAGGTGAGCTTAGAGAGAGAATAAGTACAATAAAACTTGATCCCGCAAATCTCAAACCTAATGCTGAAGAGTTACAATCTATCATAGATGATATCAATGCACTTGCAAAAAACAAAGATGAGCAAGTAGAGTTACTAGATGAGCTAGATACTACTTTACAAGATCAACTAGATGAGTATTATGCTTCTATTTACAATAAGATAGACACAACAGAATCGATGAACGCTAGATACTCTCCTATAAATAGTTTTGATGATTTTGCTGGTGTCTCATTTGGTTACTACACAGACCAAGAGGTATCAAAAACTGCTCAAGGCTATATGGTGCAAGGTGTAGTACATGAGAATCTAGCCAGTGCAATCACTGCTGCAAAACCTGAGGAGATGTTTAGAGAGGATCCTTTGACTACGCCTACTTCAACTATCTCAGATCTTATGGGGTTAGAAAATGGCACTTTTGATCACTGGGATGGAAGAGGCGGAGATAGAGAGGTTGTAGAGTATATAGGGAAAAGTATAGGATTTCACTCATTAGGCAATATTGCTATTGAAAATAATGAAAATAACGAGATATATTTGATGTTTGATTATGGAAATAGAAGGGTTGTTGGATACCTTAGCTTTGATATACAAAATCAACAGAGTGGAGAGCTAGAACCATATAGGATAGGCATAGTCTCAATGGGTGGAGAGGTAGTAAACCCTGCAAACTTCTATACTGAAGATGTTATTCCTATAAGTGGAAGCAAAAATGTAGTCTGGGCAAATACAATCTTCTCAAAATATCATGGCAAAGATGCAAATCAGATAAGCTCTTATGTTGAGAGCGTAGTGCCTGCTGATGAAAGTGGAGAGAATTTTAATTCTATTTTGTCGCTTTTTGTAGCTAGTAGAGTTGATAAGATAGGGCTAGGTGAGCAAAATATTGTCAAAAAACATACAATAAAAAGTGATGACTATTTCAACTGGGGATATTGGGAGAGTGAAGGCTTTAATGCAGAGAGCTTGATAGTAGAAAATCCAAATAGAGTCTATGGTGGTTTTATAGATTCAAAATTTGAAGAGACATCTCAGGCTAAAATAGATGAATATATAAGCAAAGGTGCAAAAGCCTCTTATAGTGGCGATATTATAGGTAGTGTTCATGAGTATATGGGCGGAACTTCTCTTATTGAAAATGGAACTATAGGTTTAGATTTTGATTTTGGTGCAAATAGTGTTGGTGGAAATCTGGAGTTCCAATCAGGTGGCAAGGAGTGGATGGCACAAATCACCTCTGGTGTGATAGAAAAAAATGGTTTTATAGTAAATGGACTTGATAGCTCAATGGGCATTGACAAACAGATAGTAAGTGCAGATATGAATGGTAAGTTTTTTGGAGCAGATGCACAAATCATAGGTGGTGGATTTAATCTAATAAGTAGTGATCTAGATATGGCGATAGGTGCTTTTGGTGCGACAAAGAGATAGAGTTGAGTAGAGCAGAGATAGGAGATAGATTTTATGATAGGGAGCTTTTTGATTTAGGCAAAGAAGCAGATGATATTCGGAGTAGGCTATATGGCAAAAAGACATTTTTCAATGTAAATAGGCATATAAATCCCACAAATATTTGTGCTGATGTCTGTAAATTTTGTGCCTACTCCGCCACAAGAAAGAATCCAAATCAATACACTTTAGGTGTGGATGAGATTCTGCAAATTGTAGAAAACTCTACAAAAAATGGCGTAAAAGAGCTACACATAGTAGGTGCACACAATCCTGTCTTGGATATAGATTGGTATAGTAATCTTTTTATAGAGATAAAAAAGGCTTTTCCAGCAGTTCACATCAAAGCCCTAACTGCAGCTGAGGTGAACTTCTTTGCAAAAAATAAACAGAGTAGCTTTGAGTATATCTTGGAGAGAATGGCAGAATCTGGGGTAGATTCTATGCCTGGAGGTGGAGCTGAGATATTTGATGAGGAGATTAGAGCACAAATCTGCAAAGGAAAAGTTAGTAGTCAAGATTGGCTAAAAATCCATGAAGCATGGCACAAAATGGGCAAAAAGAGTAACGCAACCATGCTTTTTGGTCATATAGAGAGTAGAGCTTCAAGGATAGACCATATCTTGAGGATAAGAGAGCTTCAAGAGAGGAGTGGAGGATTTAATGCTTTTATACCACTTGTCTATCAAAAAGAGAATAACTACCTAAATGTCAAAAACTTCCTAAGCGGACAAGAGATTTTAAAAACAATAGCTATCTCTAGAATTTTACTTGAAAATATACCTCACATCAAAGCCTACTGGGTTACTAGCTCTATCAATTTAGCTCTTGTTGCTCAAGAGTTTGGAGCGGATGATTTAGATGGGACTATTGAGCGAGAGTCTATAAATTCTGCAGCTGGAGCAAAATCTTTCAATGGTATGAAGATTGATGAGTTTATCTCACTTATAAAAAACAGTGGATTTACACCCATAGAGAGAGATTCTCTATATAATGAGTTAAAAAGCTACTGAAAATCACTACACTTTTAGCCTATTATATTTAGTTAAGTTTTTTTATTGTAAAAGTACGACTTAAATTTAATTCAACAGTAGGAAGTGAAATGTCGTTGATGATAAATGATGAGTGTATCGCTTGCGATGCATGTAGGGAAGAGTGCCCAAATGAAGCTATAGAAGAGGGTGATCCTGTCTATGTGATAGACCCAGATAGATGTACTGAGTGTGTTGGTCATTATGATGAGCCAGCTTGTATTGCAGTGTGCCCCGTTGATTGCATAGTTCCAGATGAAAATAGCGTAGAG
>JAABSR010000042.1 GCA_011390245.1 Campylobacterales bacterium | reverse complement strand
ATGGTTAAATATGCATTGTTCTATTTTTGATTTTAAATCATCTTTATAGATGCTATCTAGAAACCTATAAATCTTGTTTTTATCAATCTTTTGTTTTTTGTAGATATGATAATAATCAATCAAGTAAAGTTTGCTTCCAGGATATAGTAACCTTGATATCACTAAAGCTTTAAATATCTCACTATCTTTGATCTTTTTTAAAGATATATTTGAGCAACCAATATCTTTAAATAGTTTTCCAAATATAAGCTCATCGCCAATCACCCTCATATCTATATTAGCAAGCTCTTGCTTTTTAGTCTGGTATTCAATAACATCTAATAGATTTGGTTCTAACTCTAAAAGTCTCTTATTAGCTTGTTGTAGCAACTCTTCAAGCTCATAATCACTTTTACTACACCCAATAGTTTCAACTATTTTATACTTACCACTATTTTTAGAGATTATTTGGACACTTATACTGCCACTACTATTCTTTTTCTTTCTCACAAACATTATAAAATTCTATCAATTTACTACTTGGGACACCCTAATTTGGAATCTATAGTGCTCACAAGCCCCGTATTTATGGGCAATTTGAAATTGGATTTGAAAAAGTGAGAAACTCGGGAGGGTTGTTGATATGAAATCTCTTATAGATAGATAGTTTAGTGCTTTTAGTGGCACTAAATATGGAGCCACTCATTGGGCTAGCAAAGTGAAAGAAATGTTTTTTGCTACATTTCTTATCTATGCCAAAACCACTCTGTTTCTTCCGCTCTCTTTTGCTTTGTATAGTGCTTCATCAGCACTCTCAATGATTGCTTTACCTTTAGTGCTTGCATCAGGGATAAGGTTTTTTAGTCCCATGGACATAGTTATGTATTTTGAGGCACTATTGTGCTCATGGACTATCATTTGATCTTCTAGTGTCTTTAGTAGTTTTTGTGCTAATGCTAGTGATTTATCCCTATCAAGACCTATAAAAATAGCTCCAAACTCCTCTCCTCCTAAGCGAAAAATATAATCAGTTGGTCTTTTTAGGGATGATTTTAGAGTCTTGGCTACATTTATAAGCACCTCATCGCCCATCCCATGACCATAGTTGTCATTGTACTGTTTGAAGTGGTCAATATCCATCATCACAAAAGTAAAATATCTCTTATCCCTTGCACAACTTTTAAGCTCCCTCTCAAAAAGAAGGTCAAAATATCTTCTGTTGTATATTTTTGTAAGGGTATCAGTGATAGAAAGCTCTGTTAGTAGCTTATTTACATCTCTTAGTTGCTCACCCTTCTCTCTTAGCATCTTGTGTGATATATGAATATTTCTAGAGACTATGATAGAGACAACAAAGCCTAACACCAAAACAAAAACCATAAGTAGCCACATCTTATATAGAGAATCTTCAAACTCTATATTTATTTTTTTCTTGATATTGTGTGACTTTTCACTTTCATAAACTACCAAAGCCTCTATCAAAATATCAATATCATCCACAGTTTCAAATATCTTCTCATAAGATATTGAGTTGATTCTTGATTGATTTTTGCTTTTTAAAATATCTAAAATGATATCTATTTTTATCAAAGATAGATTTATGGCTTTATCTACCCTATCCATAAATATCAATTCATCTTCACTTTTGTAGCTATTTTTATAATATAACCAGCTATCTACAATTTTTTCTCTACTATTTTTTAGCAAGGATATACTTAGTTCATGCGATAAGAGTCTATTCTTGCTTTTTAAAATTGTATTGACAAGCTCCCCAGTATAAGCATTTTTGAGGTCTTTTAGTTTTGAAATTTTGATGTAGCTTCCAAAATAGACTAAATCAACATCTCTTTTCATTTTTTGGACATTTTGATAACCCATATAACCAATGGAAAAAAACCCAATGAGCATAAAAAAAGTTAGTATAGTGAGCTGGACTTTTGTTGATTTGAGGTAGTGTATCAATATAGCGGTAGTCTCTGGCACAAAGAATCAAATAGTCTTCGTGCCAAAACTTTTACAAAAAATGTGGGGGTTATTTTAGATTAGAGATATACTCTGCAACTGCTTGAATATCCTCATCAGAGTATGGAGCCATCTGACCTTTCATCATAGCACCCATGCCATGATTGTTAAGTGTTCCAGCTTTGTAACCTTTCATAGATTCTACAAGCTTAGCTACATCCCATCCAGCTATAACTTCAGATTTACCAAGAGCTACTTTTTCAGCATTTGCACCGTGGCAAGCTATACATTTTTTGTACAATGCTGCACCATCAGCTGCCATCAAAGTTGTAGTTGCTAAAAGTGCTGCGCCTAGTATTAGTGATTTTTTCATTTAAACTCCTAAAATATAATTTATAAATCGAAATCAAATCGACTTTCCTAATGATATAAAAAAAATACTTAAATTTTATATCCTTGATCTATGATCTATCGCTTTTGAGATTGAGTTTAGATCGATATTTTCTAGGCTCACACCAGTTGGGACTCCTTGTGCTATTTTTGTAAAGGTCAGATCAAGTCCCTCTAGCTTATCTTCTACAAAAAGCATAAGCGAATCTGAGCCAATAGAGGGCGTTAGGGCAAAAAGAATCTCTTTTACCCCACTACTTTTGACCACTTCTCTAATCTTAGCATCATCAAAATACTCTATAGATTCTAAAACAAAATATCTCCCCTTATATCTGCTAGTCTCCTCTATGATAAAGATATCCTTGGCACTCTCTACTATACATAAAAGTTCTACCTCCCTACCCTCATCAAGGCAGATATCACAAATCTCATGCTCACTCAAAGCACCACATCTATCACATTTTTTGATATGCTCTATAGCGTCCTCTATGGCGTGAGAGAGCTTTAAAGCTGCAAACTTTTTGCCAAAAACCATATCGTATGCGATTCTTAGTGCACTCTTTTTGCCAATACCTGGCATCTCTTCGAGTGCCTCTACAAGATTATAAAATTTTTCAAGTCCTAGTTTCATGCACGGAAATATATCCCAATATTTTTTAACGCCCTATAAATTTCTTTTGGATAGAATCCGCGATACTATTTATATAAACCAATATCAACACTATGGAGATTTACATTGGAAGAGTTTGACTATTATGAAATATTAGAAATTAGTAGAGATGCAAATGGGGATGAGATAAAAAAAGCCTACAGAAAAAAGGCTATGAAATATCACCCAGATAGAAATCCAGATGATAGTAGTGCAGAAGATATGTTTAAAAAGGTAAATGAGGCATATCAAGTGCTAAGTGATAATGACAAAAAAGCACTTTATGATAGATATGGCAAAGCTGGATTGGAGCAGAGTGGATATAGTGGATTTTCAGGTCGTGGATTTGAGGATATATTTGATGATTTAGGCTCTATTTTTGATTCTGTCTTTGGTGGTGGAGGTGGTGGATTCTCCTCTAGAAAAACACAAAGTAGTAATGAAAAATATGCAAAAGATATGGCAATAGAGCTTACACTTGATTTTCAAGAGGCGATATTTGGATGCAAAAAAGAGCTAACCTATGAGTACAAAATCCCATGTGAAGATTGCAAAGGTAGTGGTGCAAAAGGTGGAAAGCTAAAGCACTGCTCAGCATGTGAGGGCAGAGGTCAGATATACATGAGACAGGGCTTTATGACTTTTGCACAAACATGTCCAAAGTGTCATGGTCAGGGTGAAACAGTAGCAGATCCATGCACATCATGTAACGCTTTGGGCTTTAAAACCAAAAACGAGACTATAGAGGTAAACATACCAGAGGGTGTAGATAGTGGAAATAGGATAAGGGTAAACAAAAAAGGCAATATAGGGATAAATGGCACAAGAGGCGATCTCTACTTAGTCGTTGAAGTAAAAAATGATGAACACTTTATCAGACACAACGATGATATCTATCTTGAAGTACCTGTATTTTTTACACATGTCCCACTTGAGCTTACCATCAAAGTCCCTTCATTGAGAGGTGAAGTTGAGCTAAAACTACCAAATGATGCAAAAGATAAACAGCAATTTATCTTCAAATCAGAAGGGGTAAATAATGTCCACACTGGAAAAAGAGGCAACCTAGTTGTACAAGTCAAAATCGTCTATCCAAAAAAAATAAACAAAGAACAAAGAGAGCTACTTGAAAAACTTCACACCTCTTTTGGCTATGATAGCACTCCTCATGAGGGGATTTTTGATACGATATATGAAAAAATAAAGGGCTGGTTCAACTAGACCTCCTCCCCTATAAACAAACAGTAAAAATTATTAAGGATAGAGCATAACTATACTAGATGCCAAAAGAGATGATTCTTTGGATATTGAAAGACTTGAGCATGAATCTTTTGATATATACAACTACCCACTAAATATAAATGTCATAAATTATCATATTGATTCTAAAAACTATTTCTTGGTAGCAAAATGCGGAGATAAAAATGTAGGGCATGTTCTTGCATTTAGAAACAAAAAAGGCTATGTCAGAATCTTCTCAATATGCACTTCAAAAAATGCACGCAACAAAGGTGTTGCCAAAAATCTCATAAAAGAGATTATAGATCGCTCTAAAGATGATGGATACAAAAAAATATTCCTAGAGGTAAGAGTAGATAATACTCCAGCTATCAAGCTTTATAATAAATTTGGCTTCACAAAAATAAAAACACTTCCTTGCTTCTACTCAGATGGATGCGATGGGATAAAAATGAAATTGGAGCTTTTGTAGAGCTATATTAATCTATACATCAAGATATCTTGATATAATCTCTTCAACTTTTTAATTGTTGAGGATTTATTATGATTCTAGCTATTTCACTTTTTGTAATCACACTTACCTTTATCATCTGGCAACCAAAAGGGCTACAGATTGGCACAACAGCAGTGATTGGTGCGATTGCTGCACTTCTTTTGAGTGTTGTCTCTTTGAGTGATGTTGTCGAAGTAACTATGATAGTCTGGGATGCTACACTTGCTTTTATTGGTATCATCATACTCTCTTTGGTGCTTGATAAGATAGGTTTTTTTGAGTGGGCAGCGATCAAGATGGCTAGACTAAGTCGTGGCAATGGAAATTTACTATTTGTCTATTCACTTATTCTTGGTGCACTAGTTGCAGCCTTTTTTGCAAATGATGGGGCAGCTTTGATTCTTACGCCTATTTTGATTGCAAAGATGAAGTATCTAAAGCTAAACCCACTAGCTCTTTTTGCTTTTGTGATGGCTGGAGGTTTTATTGGAGATAGTGCTTCAAATCCGCTTGTGATATCAAATCTTACAAATATAGTCACAGCAAACTACTTTGGTATAGGATTTTGGGAGTATGCCAAAAATATGTTTATACCAAATTTGCTAGCAATTATTGCTTCTATAGTAGTTTTGTGGCTCTATTTTAGAAAATCAATTCCTGTGCATATCGATATAGATGCACTAGCTCCGGCAGAGAGTGTGATAAAAAATAGAGTGATGTTTAAATTTAGCTGGTTTTTTCTAGCACTTTTAATGTTTGGTTATTTTATAGGAGATATCTATGAGCTTCCTATCTCGCTTTTTGCACTAGGTGGTGCTTTGGTATTTTTAGCAATAGCTACTTACCACAAAGCTGTAGAACCAGTAAATATCGTAAAAAATGCTCCATGGCAAGTTGTGTGGTTCTCTATTGGTCTATACATAGTTGTTTTTGGGCTAAAAAATGCAGGACTTACTAACCATATAGCTGATATTTTGGTCTTTTTGCAAAATCAAGGAGATTTTATAGCTGTGATGGGAACTGGCTTTTTAGCAGCTTTTCTAAGCTCTGTTATGAACAATATGCCAACTATTATGATTATGGATATAGCTATTGCAGAGACAGGAAATACTGCTCTTGCCTATGCAAATATCATAGGTTGTAATCTTGGGCCAAAAATGACCCCTATAGGCTCACTTGCTACTCTGCTTTGGTTACATGTATTGTCACAAAAAGGTATTAAAATTAGCTGGGGTCAATACTTCAAAGTAGGCATTGTCATAACGCCTCCAGTGCTTTTTGTAGCACTTCTTGGTGTTTTATAAAAATTAAGGAGAAAAACCATGGGTTTAAAAGCTAAAGTTCTATTTGTCTGTATTCATAATAGTGCGAGATCTCAAATCGCTGAAGCATATCTCAATAAATTTGGAGAGGGAGATATTGTAGCTCAAAGTGCTGGATTTAAACCAGGTGGCTTAAATCCCTTAGCAGTTGAAGTGATGAAAGAAGATGGGGTTGATATCTCACAAAATAGCTGTGATTCTGTCTTTAATTTTTTCAAAGAAGGGAAGAGATTTAGCTATATAGTAACAGTATGTGATGAGGGGAGTGCTGAAGCTTGCCCTATTTTTCCAGGAGTAATACATAGAATCCACTGGAGTTTTCAAGACCCAAGTAGTTTAGAGGGTAGTGAAGAGGAGAAGCTACAAAGAACTAGAGAGATAAGAGATGATATAAAGTCAAAAGTTCAAAAATTTATTGAGCTTATAAATTCAGGAAAACTATCTGAAAATGCACCTGATGACTGGAAGTTAAAAAAGTAAAGAGAGGCATCTCTCTTTACTTTGACTAAAAAAGAGTTGCTTCTAGAGAGGATTCATCATCTTCTGTTTCACTCCTAGTAACTACAATACTTCCCAAAAAATCATCACATATATCAAATGAACCTATTTTAATAATAGGCGTAAGAGATGGATGGGAGTTTATGCTATAGGTTAAATTTGACAACTTATCTTCTACTATCGTAGGCCCAAGTATGTACTCAATATTATAAATATCATCTTTGGAAGAGATACCAAAAAGCTCTAAAAAATCTAATAAATCTAAAGTGGCGACCAATATAAGCCTTTGTTTTAAATAATAAACCCTAATTTTAATAAAATTTTTATTTATATCTAATTTAATCGACTATAAGCTAAACTATTAAGATTATCAAAAACAAGAAAAGGGTTTAGATGAAAAATTTTACGCTTCAATCATCATGTTCTATTTTGGAGAATGGAACATCTATATCACAGCAGGATTTAGCAAAAGTCATAGATAGAAAGGTTTTGGCTCAAGTGGTTCCAAATGAGAATGGATATAGTGAGATAACAATCTACTCAACAACGCATAGAACACTCTCTGAAAATCTACCTATACTTACAAATTTAGGCTTTATGATAGATAGTGAAGTCTCATACAAGATGAATGATAAAGATGTAGTAGTTTTTGCACAAAAATATTTTATCAAATGTGATGAATGTAAGATGATTAAAGATTCAAAAGATTACATAGAGGCTACATTAGAAGCCACAATCTATGGAGAGATACAAAATTCTCCTCTAAACTCCCTCTCTTTTCATATATCAATCCCCCCAGTCTCTATTGAGATTATAAGAGCTATCTCCAATTATGAACAACAGCTCATTCCCTCTTTAAATGCTGGATTGATATGTCAAACACTTATCAAACACAGCCAGATAACAAAACTTTTTCTGAACTATTTTGAAAACAAGTTTGACCCAGATATAAAAAATAGAGCACATAGTATAAAATCTATACAAGAGGATATAGAATCAAAAATAAAAAATGTAGAAAATATAAATGAAGATAAGGTTTTAAATATCTTCTATAAAATCCTCCAATCAATCACTAGAACAAACTACTACTGTTGTAAAAGTAGCGTTTTCAAAGATAGAGCTTTTGCGATAAAAATAGATGTATATAATCTTCTAAGCTATATAAAAGGTGTACAGCCAAGAATAGAGGCGTATGTCTATCATTCACTTTTTCATGGAGTTCATCTAAGAAGAAAAAATGTCGCAAGAGGTGGGATTAGATGGAGTGATAGGCATGATGATTTTAGAAGTGAAGTGAGACTACTTATGCAGGCTCAAAGACAAAAAAACTCTATCATCATCCCCACAGGTGCAAAGGGTGGATTTGTAATATTTAAAGATAAGCCTTCAAAAGATGAATTTGAAAAAGTTTATAGACTCTACATAAATGCTCTCCTAGATTTAGTAGATAATAGATCTGAGGATGGGGCTATCTTTAGAGATGAGAATATGATTATTTATGATAGTGATGATACCTATTTTGTGGTTGCAGCTGACAAGGGAACATCTGCGATGAGTGATACTGCAAACTCCATAAGCAAAGATAGAGGCTTTTGGCTAAAAGATGCTTTTGCAAGTGGAGATAGCAGAGGCTTTAGCCACAAAGAGATGGGGATTACTGCAAAAGGTGCAATAAAATCTGTTGAGAGGTTTTTTATTGAGCAAAAAAAGAACTTTTATGAAGATATTACAACTGTCATTGGGATAGGTTCACCAGCTGGAGATGTCTTTGGGAATGGGATGATTTTGAGCTCAAAATTTGCCCTAATTGCTGCTGTCTCTAGTAGAGAAATTTTTATAGATCCACGACCTGAAGTGGAGAGTGCATTTTTGGAGAGAAAGAGGCTATTTCAAAGCGGTCTTGGATGGAGTAGCTATAGCAGTAAGCTCATCTCAAAAGGTGGAGGGATTTTCAAAAAAAGCTCAAAGGATATAAAAGTAAGCCCTGAGATGCAAAGACTTTTTGGCATAAAAAAAGATATTGTAAATGGCGAAGAGTTAACAAGATACATACTAACTTCAAAAGCTGATATGCTTTTTAATGGAGGTGTGGGAACTTATGTGAGAAGTAGTGATGAGAATGATAGTGAGATTGGAGATAAACCAAATGAGAGCGTTAGAGTTGTAGCAAAAGATATCAAAGCCTCATGTGTGTGTGAAGGTGGCAATCTAGGTTTTACACAAAATGCGAGAATAGAGTATGCCAAAAAAGGTGGTAGAATCAGTGCGGATTCTATTGATAACTCTGCTGGGGTTCAGACATCTGATTATGAAGTAAATCTAAAAATTGTAATAAACAATCTCATCTCAAAAGGTGTGATATCTTCAGAAGATAAATATGAGGTTATGCACTCCTTAGAATCTGAAGTTGAGAAAATTGTAATCTGGACAAACTACCATCAATCACTTGCTCTCTCTCTAGATGAGATAAGATCACAAAAAGATATAGAAAGATTTAAAAACTCTATTTCGATTATGGAGGAGAGGATAGATTCTTTCAAAAGAGATAGCGTAGATATTCCTCCTGTTGATGATTTTAGCAGAGCAATAGGCAAAAATGGTGCGATACTTAGACCTATTTTATCCGTTATGCTCTCATTTGCAAAAATCTTCCTAAAAAGTGTGTTGCTAAAAAATAGTGAGTTTTTAAATAGTGAGTTTTGTATCAGATATCTTCTAAAATATTTTCCAAAAAAGTTTACAACCCTATACCAAAGAGATGTTTTGGCTCACCCGCTAAAGGAAGATATCATAGCGACTTATATATCAAATAAGATAATAAATGCTCAAGGAGCCTCTTTTGTTTCTGATTTTGATGATCTAGGGGAGGAGAAATTTATCAAAAAAATAAGAGCCTTTTTGGTCGTAAATGAGCTAATCTATGGGGGCGATATAAGACATGAAATCTACAGAGAAGACTACGCATTAAATGTCAAAAAACAGTATGAACTTCTTTTAGAGCTAGAAGAATCTGTAGAGTTTTTGGTAAATTGGGTGTTAGAACATGATCTCAATATGTTGGTAATTTATGAGCATTATGGAGAGTATCAAAAATCACTTAAAGAGTTTGTAGATGGTATAGATTCTAAATATATAAAATCTATAACTCCAAATAACGAGATATTAAATAGATATTTCTCAATGATTGACTATATCAAGATGGCATTTACAATTATAAGCGTAAAAGAGCAGACAAACCAGTCTTTTTGTGATGTTGCAAATCTATTTTTTACTCTAACCCAAGATTTGCAAATGCTAAATCTTATAGATATGTTATCAAATACACCTCAAAGCACTATTTGGGATGAGAGGTTGTGTGAGGATCTTAGGATTAGTGTTTTTGAGATTATTTATAGTATAGTAAAAAAAATAATGGAATTTAAAAGAAAAAATGAAACAATAAAGGAGGCTTATGTGCAATTTACAAAAATAAATACTGAAAATTACAGAAGATATCTAAGAGATATAGAAACTCTAAAACAGAGCCAAAATATAAATCTTATAAACCTCTCAGTAGTTGTGTCATCTCTCAAAAAAATAGTGATTAGTATTGATTAAATGGCCACTATATTTGACTACCATAACAGCAAAAGAGAGTTGAAAGATGAGGAGATTACAGAGCTAATAAGAGGTGATAGATCTTACCTCTTAAGAGCAGGTGAATCTTGTGTTTTAAGAGATGAGGAGAGGTTAGGACTCCAATCCCTAAATGGATCTATCGTATCTTTGATGCTTTATGATGATGTCTCTTTGGTAAAAGCATTGGCAAACATCTACATTTCTGATCTCTTTGATAGTGATAGTGTAGTTGATTTTATGAATACTACCATAGAGAATATGGAGGAGTTAGGAGCAGATAGAGATATTCTAAAAGCAAAAATAGCTGGCGGGGCAAATCTTGGACTAGGTAATAGATACTCAACTGATAATATAGAGATAGTAGAGCAATTTTGTAATGAAAATGGTATTGATATAATAACTGAAAAAACTCTTGGAAGTATGCCCATGGTTATACTTCTAGGAGATAGATTCCACACACTAATTAGAACAATCAACAATCCTATAATAGCCTCTAGAATCAACAGAAGAGAGTCGATCTTATATGATATTGATTTTGTTGAGGAAAAAATAGACAATCCCAATACCCTAGATGATGGATTTGATTTTGATGAGATTATTGATCTCTCAGCCATAGACTAAAACTCTCAAAAAAGCAACACTCAAGGTTGATTGACATAAGCTAAACTTTTATGATATAATGTGCTTCAATTTAAATAAAAAATTATATAAAATTTGGAGGCATTAGATATGTCAAAATCATTATATGAAACATTAGAAGTGTCTCAAGATGCTTCACCCGAAGAGATAAAAAAAGCTTATAGAAAACTAGCAAGAAAGTACCATCCAGATATCAACAAAGACCCAAAAGCGGAAGAAAAATTCAAAGAGATAAATGCTGCTTATGAGATATTGAGCGATGAGAAGAAAAAAGCACAGTACGATAGATTTGGTGATTCTATGTTTGGAGGTCAAAACTTCCATGACTTTGCAAGAGGTCAAGGTGGAGCTGATATCGATCTTGATGAGATTCTTAGAAATATCTTCGGTGGTGGTGGAGGAGGATTCGGAGGTTTTAGTGGTTCAAGAGGAGGTTTTCAGAGCTCAGGATTTGAGTTTTCAGAGCCAGATTTAGATCTAAACTCTAGGATTACTATTCCATTTGTCACTTCAATCATCGGTGGAAAACACCACCTAGCAATAAACTCAGAATCATTTGATATCAAAGTCCCAGCAGGTGTAAAAAATGGTGAGACTATAAGAGTTAGAGGAAAAGGAAAGAGCTACAATGGCAGAAGAGGTGATCTTTTACTAAAAATAGAGGTAGCAAGTTCACCTGAATATGAGAGAGATGGTGATGATTTGATAAAATCTTTTGACATTCCTCTAAAAAAGGCACTTTTTGGCGGAAAGGTCACAATAGAGACTATGGAGAAAAGCATAACTCTAAAGGTTCCAAAAAACACAAAAAATGCTCAACAATTTAGAGTAAAAGATCTAGGCATAGCAAATAGAAAGAGTAAAATCAGAGGTGACTTGTATTTGAGAGCAAATATCATACTTCCTAAAATTGAGGATCTTGATCCAAATCTTCTTAAGGAGATGGAAGAAAAATTACCTGAGGAGTTGTAATGTATAGCTATGATGAGCCAGTTTATCTAATAAGTGTAGTAGCAAAAATATTGAGTATTCACCCACAAACACTTAGGCAATACGAGAGAGAGGGTCTAATAGAGCCAGGTAGGACAAATGGCAAAATGCGACTCTACTCTCAAAGAGATATAGACAAAATAAAGACTATACTTAGACTAACAAGAGATCTTGGTGTAAATCTAGCTGGTGTTGATATTATTTTGAGACTAAAAGAGAAGATTGAGGATATGGATTGTGAGATAGAAGTTCTAAGAGGTGAGCTATCAAAAACAAACAGGGATGGAATGGTTCCTGTTGGAAAATCTGTAGTCACCAAAAAGAGCAGTTATGAGATTATCATCTTTGAGGATGATAATTAGCCCATCTTTTCTATTATCTCTCTTGCTATCTCAAGTGGAGTTTTGTTTTGAGTATCTATAACCACATCTGCTAAGCTTTGATATATTGGCTCTCTCTCCTCATATAGAGCTTTTGCACGAGCTATATTTTTTAGAAGCGGTCTCTTTTTAAACTTCTTTTTTGAGTTTGGATGATTTACCAACCTCTCTATTATCCACTCAAACGAACCATACAGATAGACAACTTTTCCTATATTTTTGAGATTTGGGACTTTGAAAAAGCCTCCGCCAGTAGAGATGATAGTATTATCCACACTCTTCTCAAGCCAAGTTGCCACATTTTTCTCAACCTCCCTAAAATACTCCTCTCCATCTTTTTTGAAGATTTTCTTTACAGATCGCTTCTCTATACTCTCTATAAGATCATCTGTATCTATTGCAAAAAGCCCACTCTCCTTGACCAAAACTCTTGCAATTGTTCCCTTTCCAACGCCCATAAAACCTATCAATACTATATTTTTATCCATTTGCTTCTTTCCATTTTTTTATTGATTCTCTATCATAAAGTGATGGCAATAGTTTTGAGAGAAAAATCATAAAACTATACCATCTTGGGAATACTATCTCTCTTCTTCTATTCTGCTCTGCCCTAAATATCTTCTCTGCTAAAACTTCAGGAGAATCTACAAAAGGTGTCTTTGGAGATCTCTTTGCTCCAAAAACAGAATCTGAAAAACTAGTATCAACTCTACCGACTATTACATCTAAAACATTTACTCCATCTTCTTGCAGTTCAGCTCTTAGTGAGTTGCTAAATGCACTTAGGGCAAATTTGCTTGCACTATATGCTCCCATGTATGGAAGATGGACTTTTCCAGCAACTGAGGAGATATTTACTACAGATCCCCTATTTTCTTTTATCATAGGTAGAAACTTTTTTGTGATTTCAATCACAGAGAAAAAGTTTAACTCAAAAAGCTTTCTTATCTCATTGATCTCAGATTCTAACCAGCTCTCATACATACCTAAACCAGCATTATTTATCAAAAGATCAATGCCTCCTATCTCTTCATCTATAATCTCAAAAGCTAGGTCTAGATTCTTGCTATCAGTGATATCACAAGTTATGTGTTTGCTTATATCATATTTTGGAGCAGATCTTGAAAGATTGATGACAAAATAGCCCTCTTTTAAATATTTCAAAGCAAGTTTTTCACCTATGCCTTTGCTAGCTCCAGTGATCAAAACTTTTTTCATCTAAATTCTCCTATAATAGTCGCATGGATTTAATGGCAATTGGATTTTTAATTATGTTTATCATTGGTATGGCAAAAGTCTATTATATTTTCAAATAGTATTATACTTGAAAGTATTTTGCCTCTTTATGTGCAGTGATTAGTGCACAAGTGGAGGCTTCTGGATCTATCTGAAATGTCTCACTTAGGCTTATTCCAAACTCCTCTGGTTTCAATAGATCAAACACTACCCTATTTTGCTCCAAATCCGGACAAGCAGGATACCCAAAAGAGTATCTACAGCCTATATACTTTTGCATTCTCACATCATCTAATGCACTCTTTTCATCACCCAAAATCCCCAAATCTATCCTAAATTGTTTATGTATTATCTCAGCTAGTGCCTCAGCAAGTTCAACTCCCAAACCATGCACTAAAAAGTATTCATGAAATTCTCCTAAATCATATAGACTCTTCTCAAAAGGGGCAAGATTTAGACCAGCACTTACAAGTGAGAATCCAACAATATCATCCACATCACTCCTAAAATAGTCACTAAGTGC
>JAABSR010000004.1 GCA_011390245.1 Campylobacterales bacterium | reverse complement strand
GCTCCCATTGGTGTCAGTTATTCTTATCCTCTCTATATTTTGGTTTGTTTGCAATATGTAGAGAAATTTCATACGCTCATCATTGTTGTCTATAAAGAAATTTGCAGGAAGTGCGTTTTGCTCAAAAGTATTGCGAAGTATAGAGAGTAGAGCTTTTGCCTCTTTGATGTTATCTTCATACTGTTTTTTCTGTACATTTGCTTGATTGGAAGCATTGAGATAAATCTCTTTTTGATAGTTATTGAGAATAAAAAAATATGATACAAGAGCAAGAATAGCTGAAAGCAACAATCCTGAGAGCAGAAGCATTATGAATAGCTGATAATGGTAAGAGATTTTATTTAGCATTTTAATTTGTATCCAAAATCCACAATATTGACAATGGAGCCTTCAGGGAGCTTATTTCGTAATTTTTTGACAAGAGTCTTTATCGCATCTTTTGTCATTAATTCACATTTCCAAACCATCTCCTCTATTTCAGCATAACTTACTGCCGCACCTTTGTGTTTGATAAGGAGTTCTAGCAGTAGAATCTCTTGATTTGTCAGTGGAATGGTTTGAGTATCATTGACAATCTCTTTGCTTTTGAATGAGTATCGTACATCTTGAGACAAAACCTCATCAGCTTGATTGCAATCAAGATATTTTTCTACACACCTTGTGAGCACAGTGATTAGCTTAGTGTGAGAGATAGGCTTTATGAGGTAATTTTCAAGATATAGCTGAACAACATCAAGGAGAATCTCTTTATCTGAATGAGCACTAAGCATCACCACAAGGGTTTGTGTATCCTGCTTTCGTATTTTTTGAACTAATTCAATTCCACTAAGCTTTGGCATACGAATATCTGTAAGTATGATATTTGGTGAGTAGAGTTCATACAGCTCCCACGCCTCCAAGCCATCTTTTGCTATGTACACCTCTTTGAAGTACGAGCGTAGCGAATACCCTATATTCTCTAATACTGTTTCATCATCCTCTGCAAATAGTATAGTGATATTTTTAAAATCCTTTTCACTTATCACGATACTCCTTTTTGGATAAAATCCTAAAATTACACAACTCTATTTTAATTTTATTGAATAGGAGATTATTTGTAGATTAGAATCCATCTTGAAAATAGAGATATAATTTTAGATGCTCTCTAGAGAAGAGGGCTACATCCACATAGTTTTGCTCAAGATTACAAGGGCTACTATCGTAGAAAACATGAAGTAGTGGATATTATCATGAACTCTGATTTTGTTTTCAAGTTTTACTTTTGACATTATCTTAGGAAGTGCATAAAAAAGCACTATCAATATCACCCCAAGTAGAACTTTTAGGCTTAGCAGGTATGAAAAAGAGCTATCAAATGAGACTAGGCTTTTGCCATAGTAGTGGAGCATAAAAATTCCACTAATCCCAATAATTGCTACATTAATTCTCATAATCGATCTAGTATAAGAGCTAAGAATACTCTCACTATCCCCTAGGGCTTCTTGGTCAATCCTTCTAGCTCTCTCTCCCCTAAATCCTCTATCTATGATAAAAGTCCAAAAAAAGAGCGTCCCAATAAAAAGTGCTGCACTAAAAAGATGAATAATTAGAAGTATTGTGTATGTCATCTATTCCTCCTGTTTCAAACAATAATACCTCAAAAAATAGATGTGATTATTGACTTAGATCAATCTCTTGGTCGAAATTTGTCTCTAAAAACATAAACTAAAGCAGCAATGATTATAAAAAATATCATCTCTACAAACAGAGTGCCTATATCAACCATGAAAACCTAAAGTAGTGGATAGAAAATGAGGTGCAGAGCCTAAAAGGAACTCTGCGTAAACTTCTCTTGTAGTATTATCTTGCGTAAGCATAATCATAAAATATTAGTGTTAAGTATCTGTTAAGCTCTAAGGGGAATAGCTTGAGGTTTTTTCAATCTTCTATCAAGCCAAATCATCCCAAAAGGAACAAGTGAACTAATAAAAGCAAGCACCCCAAAAGTATAAACCCACCTATGTGCTCTTGCAGCTTCCATCAAAAGAAAGCAAAAAGCGATAAACAAAATCCCATGCAATGAGCCCATTATTTTTGTAGCCTCAGGGATTCCATATATATATTTTAGTGGCATAGCTATAAAAAGCAAAAGCAAAAATGAGATACCCTCAACAAAAGCTATAACCCTAAACCTACTAACTTTACTATCCAAAATCTCTCCTTAGTGTATTAGTGTAAAAAATGTCTTACTCCGCTAAAGTATAGAGCGATATTGTGCTCATTGGCAGCCTCTATAACCTCAGCATCTTTTACGCTTCCACCTGGCTCAATCACAGCACTTACTCCTGCTTTTGCAGCAGCATCTATGCTATCTCTAAAAGGGAAAAAAGCTTCACTAGCTAGCGAGGCCCCACTCACATCTATTCCCATCTCTTTAGCTTTTTTTAGAGCACAAATAGAAGCATCAACTCTACTTGTCATGCCCATGCCAACTGCTACCATAGCAGAATCTTTGACATAAACAACGCAGTTGGATTTTACCAGAGAAGCGATTTTATAAGCCACCTCTAAATCTTTTAGTTGATTTTTTTCAGCTTTTTTTATAGATACACATTTTGCATCTTTTATCTCATTTTCAGTAATTATATCGCCATCTTGATAGACAAACCCACCCTCTATATGTTTAAAATCACTTCCATCTCTTGGGAAATCTAGAGATTTTCCACCAGTGCTAAAGAGCTTTAGCCTCTTCTTTTTTGAAAACTCATCTAGTGCCTCTTCTGTAAAGCTAGGAGCCACAATCACCTCCAAAAAGATCTCATTTGCCTCTTTTGCAAACTCTAAATCTACTTCTCCATTTACAGCTACAACACCCCCAAAAGCAGAGACGCTATCGCACTCTAGGGCTTTTTTGAAAGCATCAACTACTCTCTCTCTTATGGCAAATCCACAAGGATTTCCATGTTTTACAATACATACTGCCCTCTGCTCCCCAAAGCTAGAAGCTATTTTTATAGCTCCATTAATATCTGTTAGGTTGTTAAAAGATGCCTCTCCTTTGAGGATTTTAAATCTTTTTGTGTAGAAATCTTCATACTCATATAGGGCACCTTTTTGATGAGGATTTTCACCATATCTTGTATCAAAAGCCTTTTTGCCTACTATAAATTGATAATTACCAAAACCACTATTAAATCTTTCATTCATATAACTAGCAATCATTGCATCATATTGTGCAGTGTGTTCAAAAGCTTTTATCATCAAAGAGCGTCTAAATTCTAGAGTATTTTCATTCTCTTTTAAGGCTTTTAGTATTAGATCATAATCTCCGCTGTTCGTCACAACTACAACATCTTTGAAGTTTTTTGCCGCCGCTCTAACCATGGAGGGACCGCCGATATCAATATTTTCAATAATCTCCTCAAAATCATCACTCTTTTTGGTAGTCTCTTTAAAAGGGTATAGGTTTACACACACCAAATCAATCCTCTCAATACCAAATTTCTTGGCACTCTCTACATCGTTTTTATTGTCTCTCCTATGAAGTATCCCACCATGAATCTTAGGATGTAGCGTCTTTACTCGTCCATCAAACATCTCAGGTGAGTTTGTATATTCACCCACATCTCTAGCCTCGATTCCTGCCTCTTTTATGGTTTTTAGCGTGCCCCCTGTTGAGAGGATTTTGTATCCTAAAGAGCTCAAACCTCTAGCAAAATCTACTACTCCTTTTTTATCGCTTACACTTATTAATGCATTCATAATTATATTGTCCTTATAATCTGTTATTTATGAAATTGTAACATAAGGTACACTATTTGCATTTTATATAGGATTGTAAAAAAAGCATTTAACGCTAGTGGAGGTTTATTGATGAAGTTTTTTATATGGCTGCTCTTGATTCCTGTGATATCTTTTTGCTCCTCAGTAGTAGATTTTGATAAATTAGTAAAGGTTGGCTCTTTGTATTACGACAAGAGGATAGGCAAGCCTCTTGATGGTGTGGTCGTAAAGTATTATGATGATGGCAAAAAGTGGCATGAGACTTCATATAGAAATGGTATAAAACATGGAACATATAGAGCATATTGGAAAAATGGAAATCTCCAATATGAGGGAGAGTATGAGTATGGAAAAAAAGAGGGGCTTTATAGACAGTGGTGGGATAATGGCCAACTAAAAGTGGAGATAGTATATCAAAATGATAAGTTGCTAGAGAGGAACTAAAATCCCTCCAAAAGCACATCCCATAATCTATCAACCTCTTCATCATCTACAAAAATAGAATCCCCTCTATTGAAGAGCTCTTTTATGTTTTTTTGATTAAAAGGCTTTGAGTATGAGCATCTAGAGTGCGAGGGTAAAAATGCTCTACTTAGTGCAATCTCTTCAATACTTAAAAGCTCATTGCAAAAATAGCAACGCTCAAGTGAGTGGATTCTGCCCTCATGTTGAAGTAATTTTATGTAAGATTCTAGACATCCTCTTTTTGGATTTTGCTTAGTGAGCTTTTTTGATAGATCATCTAATAGCTCAAAATAGAAGGAATCTAGCTTCTCTACATCTTTTAGGTGCTTATATAGCAACTTTAAAAAATTGTGCCAAATTTTTAATCTCTCTAAATCATATAAAAATTTAAACCCAAGATGTGTGACATTTCTCAATCTTGGTAAAAAATTGCCTCCATCTTTTTGCTCTTCAAAGTCTATTTTGTGCCCTAAATGGACAATAGAGTGCCTAGCTCCATAGAATCTATAGAGAGTTTTTAGAGAGTTTTTTGTAAGAATCATCACTATTAAATCCTCATCCCTAGCTTTGAGCGTATGAAGAATAAAACCTTGCAAAACCTCTTCCCCTTGTTAAACCAATCTTAACTCACATTTCAGTACAATCGCACTATTTTCGAGCCTTAATTATACTATTATACTTAATTCGTTTGGCTTGATATTATCAATAGCAAACCTAGACAAGGAAATAACTTGGATATTCTTTCACACTTCAAAGACAATTGCGGTTTTGGGCTTTTGGCAAACATCAAAAATAGACCTTCAAGAGAGATTTTAGAAAATGCTATTACAGCTCTTGAGCGGATGATGCATAGGGGTGCAATTGCAGCTGATGGCAAAAGTGGAGATGGTAGTGGACTTCTAGTATCTATGCCAACAAAATTTATGGTAAAAACCGCTTTAAAGTATGGTGTAACAATCCCTGAGCAGTTTGCTGTGGGGATGATTTTTTTAAGTAAAGATGAGCATAAAGAGGTGTTTGTCTCAATTTGTGAAAAAAATGATCTAAAAGTGCTACTTTTTAGGGAAGTGCCAGTTGATACAAATGCACTAGGAGAGCAAGCAAAAAATACTCTACCACAAATTGTGCAAGCATTTGTAACTCCAAACTCTATTGTAGCTACAAAAAGATTTGAAGCAATGCTATATCTTACAAGAAAAGAGATAGAGCACAAGCTAAGAGGAGATGAGAACTTCTATATAGCATCATTCTCATCCAAGCTTCTCTCCTACAAAGGGCTTGTGATGCCAACTCATATTAAAGAGTTTTATATCGATTTAAGAGATGAAAACTTTGAGATAAGCTTTGCCCTTTTTCATCAGAGATTTTCTACAAATACTCTACCAAAATGGAAACTAGCCCAACCTTTTAGAGCTATAGCTCACAATGGAGAGATAAACTCTGTAACTGCAAATAGATATGCCGCAGCAGTAAAGTGCGAATCACTAATCAGTGAAGTCTTCTCAAAAGATGAGATAGAGAGGCTATTGCCAATCATCGAAAAAGGTGTAAGCGATAGTGCAAGCTTAGATAACATGTTTGAGTTTTTGATAGCAAATGGGATGGATTTTTTCAAAGCTTCGCGCGCTCTAATACCAGCTCCATGGCAAAATGCTCCTCACATGGATTCACGACTTAGAGCATTTTATGAGTACACCTCAACCTGCTTTGAAGCATGGGATGGCCCTGCTGCTGTATCACTCACTGATGGAAGATATATAGGTTGTGTTCTTGATAGAAATGGACTAAGACCAGCTAAGTATATAACAACAAAAGATGATAAATTGATCATATCTAGCGAGTATGGCGTACTAGATATTGATGAAGATATGATTGTTGAGAGAGGCAGGCTTCAAAGTGGTCAAATGATAGGACTTGATCTAAAATCTGGAGTTGTCTTTAAAGATGATGACATAAATGAGTATCTAAAAAATTCAAAACCCTATGTTGAGTGGCTAAATGAGAATATGATCTATCTTCAGGAGAATATTGAGACTATATTTTCTGATATGAGCGACTATCAAAGAGATGATCTTGTGGAGAAGCAGAGATATTTCAATATCACTCATGAGGTAATTGAGCAGGTTATTGAACCAATGATGAAAGATGGCAAAGAGGCTGTAGGCTCTATGGGGGATGATACACCATTGGCTGCTTTCTCAGATAAACAAAGAGCCTTTAGTGATTTTTTCAAGCAGAAATTTGCTCAAGTTACAAATCCACCTATAGACCCATATAGAGAAAAAGTTGTGATGTCTCTAAATGCTGGATTTGGTGAAATACACAATATCATAGATGAAGACCCAAACCACTCCAAGAGGCTAAAGTCTGTAACTCCGATTTTGATGAAAGAGAAGTTTGATGTATTGGTAGCTTTTGGAGATGAGAGCAAGCCATTTTATGAGAGCTATTACAAAAATGAGATATTTAGCACGACATTTAAATCAAATCTCAAAAGCTCTTTAGATAAGCTTGTAGAGAGTGTAAAAGTTGCAGTCAGAGATAGAGGCGTTAGAGTTGTTATTTTAGATGATAGAGGTGTAGATAAAGAGAAAAAAAGCATACCTATGGCGATGGTGGTAGGGAGATTAAATGAGGCACTTTTAGAGTCAAAAATAAGACATCTTGTCTCTTTTGTGCCAATCACTGGTGAGGTTTATGATTCGCATTCTGCTGCAGTTTTGATAGGGTATGGAGCTAATGCTATATATCCATATATGCTCTACTCATCTATATATGACATCACAAAAAAAAGAGGGCTATCGCACCTTAAAACAAAAGAGATGCTAAAAGATGTAAATCAAGCAATGGGTTCTGGACTTTTAAAGATTATGTCAAAGATGGGGATTAGTACACTTGCTTCATATAGAAACTCTGCACTATTTGACATCATAGGTCTAAAAAAAGAGATTGTCAAAGAGTGTTTTAGCGGTTCAGATGTTGTGCTAGAGGGTATTGGATATGAAGATATTGAAAAAAGGGTTGATAATTATCACAAAAACGCCTACAATGAACTTCAAAAGGGATCTATTTACCCTCTAAATATGGGTGGTTTCTACAAATATATCAAAGATAGCGAATACCACGATTATCAGCCAAATGCAGTTTTTGCTATACATAAAGCTGCCCTATCTGGCAAAAAAGAGGATTTTGAAGAGTTCAAGAAGTATATAGACAATAGAGGCATAAAATTTGTAAGAGATGCTTTGGAGATAAAATCTGATAGAGAACCAATAAGCATAGATGAAGTAGAGCCAAAAGAGGTAATATTCAAGAGATTTGAATCTGCTGCGATGTCGCTTGGCTCAATATCACCTGAAGCTCATGAGATGATAGCTGAGGTTATGAATGAGATTGGCGGTAAGTCAAATTCTGGTGAAGGCGGAGAGGATGAGGGACGACTAAAAACCTCTAAAAATAGCAAAATAAAACAGGTGGCTTCTGGTAGATTTGGGGTAACTCCTGCATACCTAAGAAGTGCTAGTGAGATTCAAATCAAAGTAGCTCAAGGTGCAAAACCTGGAGAGGGTGGACAGCTACCAGGCCATAAAGTTTCGCCACTAATAGCCTCACTAAGATATACAGTGCCTGGTGTGACACTCATATCTCCACCACCTCATCATGATATCTACTCTATTGAAGATTTAGCTCAACTAATTTATGACCTAAAGCAGGTAAATCCAGATGCAAGAATCTGTGTAAAGCTTGTCTCAACAATTGGTGTTGGAACAATTGCCGCAGGTGTTGCAAAAGCTTATGCTGATAAGATTATCATCTCAGGAGGAGATGGAGGAACAGGTGCTGCGCCTCTTAGTTCCATAAAGTTTGCAGGGAATCCATGGGAGATAGGATTGGCAGAGGCTCACAACGCTTTGAAGGTAAATCACTTGAGGGATTTTGTTGACTTGCAAACTGATGGTGGAATAAAAAGCGGAAATGATGTAATAAAAGCAGCCCTACTAGGTGCAGAATCTTATGGCTTTGGGACTTCTATACTAACTGTGCTTGGATGTAAGATATTGAGAGTTTGTCATCTAAATAGATGTACTGTTGGGATTGCAACACAAGAGGACAAACTAAGAGAGCACTATGTTGGCACAAAAGAGAGGCTGATAAATTTTTTCACACTTCTAGCTGAAGATGTAAGAGCACATCTTGCTCACATGGGGTACAAAAGCCTAGATGAGATCATAGGTAGAAATGAACTTTTTGCTATAAAAGATGATGAGTTTGTTAAGAGATTTGATTTTAGTAGGATTTTGTATAAGATCGAGGGGGCAAATAGGAGAGCAAAAGAGAAAAACGATCCTTTTGATACCAATGAGTACGAAAAGGCTATCCTAAAAGAGGTTTATGAATCTATAGCAAATCCAGTCAACAAATCAGTCATAGAGAGAAAAATAAGCAATACCAATAGATCTTTTGGTGCTAGAATCTCAGGAGAGATAGCAAAATTTTATGGCAATGATGGACTGCCAGATGAGACTATTACTATAAAACTCAAAGGAACAGCTGGACAATCACTAGGAGCTTTTTTGAATAATGGAATCTCAATATATATAGAAGGTGCTGCAAATGATTATGTTGGTAAGGGAATGCATGGTGGCAAAATAGTCATCACCCCAAAATATCAAAAACCAAATATTAGCTGTGCTGGAAATACATGTCTTTATGGTGCTACTGGAGGGAAGCTTTTTGTAGCAGCTGAAGTGGGTGAGAGATTTGGTGTTAGAAACTCTGGTGCTTTAGCAATAATAGAGGGAACTGGTGATCATGCTTGTGAGTACATGACAGGCGGAGTTGTGATAATACTTGGAAAAACTGGTATAAATTTTGGAGCTGGTATGACAGGTGGTGTTGCTTTTGTTTATGATGAGGGGCATGCTTTTATAGATAATATAAATCAAGAGCTTATACAGATGAAAAGAATCGACACTGATGACACTGATGAGGCAAGACACTATCTAAAAAAACTACTAAAACAACACATAAATGAGACTGGAAGCATAAGGGCTCAAAACATACTAGAGAGCTTTAGAGATGAGGTAAGAAACTTTTGGATGGTGTTGCCAAAAAATATGAGCAGGGTGCCTCTAAATCCTGAGGATGGAGATTAGAATATGCAAGGATTTTTTAACTTAAAGAGAATCGACCCTAGAAAAAGGGGCGTGGTAGAGAGGATAAAAGATTTTAGTGAGATATATACAAAATATACCACAGAAGAGGCTTCACCTCAGGCAAACAGATGTGTACAGTGTGGTGATCCATACTGTTTAAATAAGTGCCCTCTAGGAAACTATATCCCCCAATGGCTAAAAAAGATTAGCGAAAAGGATTTGGAGCTTGCATTTAATATCTCTAATGAGAGCTCGCCATTTCCTGAGATTATGGGAAGGGTCTGTCCTCAGGATAGATTGTGTGAGGGGGACTGTACTCTAAATGATGGATATGGGGCGATAACTATAGGAGCTATAGAGGTTTATATATCTGAGAGGGGTTTTGAGGAAGAGTTCTCTCCAAAATTTCCAAGTAAACTATCAAATAAAAAGGTAGCCGTTATAGGCTCTGGGCCATCTGGGCTTTCCGTTGCTACATTTCTACTAAGAGCTGGCATTAGAGTGGAGATGTTTGAGAGGAGCGATAGAGCTGGAGGATTGTTAACTTATGGGATTCCTGGATTTAAGCTAGAAAAAAGCGTGGTGGAAAGAAGGGTAGATTCTTTGACAAAAGCTGGCATGAAGTTGCATCTAAACAAAGAGATAGGAAAAGATATAGAGTTTAAAAAATTGCAAAAAGAGTTTGATGCAATATATCTAGGAATTGGTGCAACAAAACAAAATAGTGCTGGGATTTTAAATGAAAAAGCTAATGGCTGCTACGCTGCTATGGAGTTTTTGGTAAATATTCAAAGAAAGATATTTGGTCTAGAAAATAAGCAAAACATAGATGTAAAAGATAAAAGAGTAGTTGTTATAGGTGGTGGAGATACAGCTATGGATTGTGTTAGAACTTCTATTAGAGAGGGTGCAAAGTCTGTTAAGATTTTATATAGAAGAGATGAAGAGAATATGCCAGGAAGCAAAAAAGAGGTTAGAAACGCCAAAGAAGAGGGCGTAGAGTTTGTTTTTCAAGTATCACCTAAGGCAGTAAGTGTAGATGAAGAAGGGGTTGTAATAGGCGTAGAGTGTGAAAATACAACACTTGGAGAGAGAGATGAGAGCGGCAGAGAAGCATGCGAGGTAGTCCCAAATACAGAGCACTTAGTGGATGCTGATATTGTCATATTCTCTCTTGGTTTTTCACTTGAACATCCAAGCTTTTTCGAGGAGGCTGGTATCAAAGTGGACAAAAAAGGGAGGGCAATATTGGATGAAAATTATGAAAGTAGTTGTTTGAATGTATTTGCTGGAGGCGATTGCTTTAGAGGTGCAGATCTTGTTGTAACCGCAGCTCTAGATGGTAGAGAAGCCGCAAAAAAGATTATTGAGAGATTGGCATAATTTTGGATTTTGTACGCTCTACTCTAAAAGCTCTAAATAGTATCTATGAAGTTTTAAGCAAAAAAAGAGAAGATGAGCTATATGAGAAAAAAGAGATAGGAGCAGGTGGAGATATATCAACAGGTGTAGATCTTTTTGCTGAGTCTATTTTTATTGAAAATCTCATAGATTTTGGAGAGATAAGATCTGAAGAGTGTGGTATTGTTGGCAAGGGGGAGAATATTATCTATATTGACCCTATTGATGGTAGTGCAAATTTTCTATCAAATTTTCCATATTATGGTGCTTCTGTTGCTTTGTGCGATAGTGATGAGAAGCCTCTTGTGGGTATTGTTTGCAATTTTGCAAATGGTGATGTTTTTATAAAAGATAAGCAAGGTTTTAGAAAAGGCAAACTAGGGTGTGATAGCTATAGTGCTGTGGAGCTAAATAGCTACTCAAAAATTGGACTTTTTGAAAAAGCCTATGCAAATTGTGAGATAGCTATGGAACTTGCAATAAATAGGGTAAAATTTAGAAGTCCTGGTGCTCTTGCTCTCTCTTTGGCTTATGCACATGAGGTAGATTTTTTACTCTTTAGCGGAGAGGCTAGAGACTATGATGTAAAAGCTGGTCTTTTTATGTGTGAAGATTTTTATAGAGAGATAAATGAGAGATATATCCTTGTAAGTAAAACCAAAGAGAGCTTTGAGTACATAAAAAATATGATAAGGGGTAAACATGGGATTCACTGACCTATTTGCAAAAGTCCGAAGATCACAACCTAGCAAAAACGATGCTCCAGCTCACTGGATAAAATGCCCAAGTTGTCAAGCACTCATGTTTTACAAAGAGGTAGTAGTGCATTTTAATGTATGCCCAAAATGCAATTATCACATGAAGTTAGGACTAGAAGATAGAGTGAGATTATTGTGTGATGAGGGAAGCTTTAGAGAGCATGATTCAAAACTTGAACCTACAGACCCATTGAAATTTGTAGATAAAAAGAGCTATAGAAAGAGGATAGAAGAGGGTAAAAATAGATGTGGTAGAAGCACATCTATTTACAGTGGAACTTGCACTATACTTGGTGTTAAGGCTGAAATTATTTTTTTTGATTTTAGATTTATGGGTGGAAGTTTAGGCTCTGTAGAGGGTGAAAAAATAGTAAGAGCTATCAATAGAGCTTGCGAAAATAGATGCGGATTGGTTATTGTGAGTGCAAGTGGTGGTGCTAGAATGCAAGAATCTACATTTTCACTTATGCAGATGGCAAAAACCTCAGCTGCTCTTACAAAACTTCAAGATGCAAAACTTCCCTATATCTCAGTACTTACTGACCCAACAATGGGCGGTGTTAGTGCATCTTTTGCCTTTTTGGGTGATATTATTATTGCTGAACCTGGTGCGATGATTGGTTTTGCTGGCTCTAGGGTGATAAAGCAGACAATTGGTGCGGATTTGCCAGAAGGGTTTCAAAGTGCTGAATTTTTACTAGAGCATGGACTTATTGATATGATAGTCACTAGAGAGGAGATGAGATCAACTATATCTAATCTTCTCTCTTTTTTTATGACTAAAAGTAACCAAAAACTAATAAAAAATCAGGAAAAAGATTCACAATTTTGTCTAAAATAAGAGTGGTTTTTATTGGTAAAAAGGAGGATGGAGAGTATAACCAGATTTTCAAACACCACCAAAAACTTCTAAAATCTTTTGGTGTAGAGCTTGAGGATGTAAATGTGATAAATAAAGAGATAACAAAAGCTCAAAAAGATAGTCCAAAAACCTCACAAGAGGAGTATTCTAAAGCACTTAGCAAATACAGAGATGAGTGCTTTAGCGTAGCCCTTCATCCAGAATCAAAGGACATAGACTCTTTTGAGTTTAGCAGACTTTTCTTGGATAGAAGTAGAGTGACTTTTCTAATCGGAGGTGCTTACGGTTTTGATAGAGATTTTGTAAAGTCTTGTGATATCTCTATCTCGCTTAGTAGATTGACTATGGGACATAAGATAGCTAAAGTAGTTTTATATGAGCAGATTTATAGAGCCTTTTCTATTATCAATAACCACCCATATCACAAATAAATTATTGGAGTTTTTATGAGAGAGAGTGATCTAAAATATTTTTCAGAGATACTAAAAACTAGGGTTTTACAGATAAAGAAAAATATTGAGAGTTCGGCAAAAGATTATGATGAGATCAACTCATATGAGATAAGAGATGAGGGAGATTATGCTTTGGTGAGTGCAGATAGCCTTATAGATGTATCAATTACAAAACAGCAAAAAAAAGAGCTAGAAGAGATTGATTATGCACTTAGCAAGATAAAAGATGGCACTTATGGTACATGTGAAATGTGCGAAGAGCTAATAGGTATGCAGAGATTAAAAGTAAAACCACATGCAAAATATTGTATAGTCTGTAGAGAAATAATAGAAAAACAGCAAAAAAAGGGTTAGTATGCAATTTAAGAGATTTATGATCTACTCTGCAGTTTTGATTGCCATAGTTGGGGTTTATACCTATGTAAACATTGGTGGTGAGTTTAGCCTTACTATACCATTTCTGGATATGAATGTATCACAGACTGTAGCACTTTGGGTTGTATTTCCTCTTATTGTTATGTTTTTGCTCACCTCAATACATTTAATGTTTGCAAAAGTGAAAGATTACTTCCATAAAAGAAGATATCAAAAAGATCACAAGAATCTAGTGGAGTTTATAAAAAGAAGAGTTGTTGATGATGAGATAGATACAGATATAAAAACAAAAGAGTATCAAGAGTTGTACTTTATCCTAAGAAGAGCAAAAATGTACCCTGATGTCTCATCACAAAGAAGCGGCAATGAGGAGATGGATGAGCTTTTTGAGGATATATCAAAAGTCTATAGCGGTGAGTACATTGATCTAAAAAAATATCACCTACCTAAAAAGAGTGATATTTTGAAAAAAAATAGACTAAATAGACTAAAAAGTGATACTAAGTATGCTTTTGAAATATTAAAAAATCAAGAAGAGGATGAAGATTTAAAGCTAATTGCATTTGAGAATATTATAGATAACAACCACTCAAAAGAGATAAAAAAATATATAGATATCATTTCAAAAGATAAAAAGAGAATATTTGATATCTTAAAGCTTATGTTTGAGAAGAAACTAGATGTAAGCTTTAGCAATGAGGAGTTACTAGGATTGATCAAAAATGCAAAATTTCAAAAAGATGATCTAATCGAACTTGCAAAAATTTCAAAAATGTACTACTTGCCTGATGATTGGGTTAAACTATTTGAGTATTTTAGCGACAACTATGAGCATGCAGAAGATGCTTATATCTATGTGCTTTTTGATTTAGAGATGATTGATAGAGCAAATGAGAGGCTAATCAATACCTCAAATGATGAGATGCAAAAATTTAAAGCCTACCTTAGCCTAAAAGAGAGTGGTAAACACTATCCTGTAGAACTTTTTGTTTAGATAGAGTACCATGGTAAAGAGCTCAATAGTTACGGTTATTATACTTATTGCCGTTTTTATAGGCTCTTTGCGCTTAAGTGAAGATATTCAAAGCTCTTTCCTCTTTATTACTGATAGCATAAAAAAGGCTTACATTCACTCTATTGACTTTATCTCAGATTCTATAGATTCGCATTTTGATCAAAAGAGCAGAATTGAAGAGCTAAAGCAGAAGCTTCTTAGATATGAAAATCTAGATATAAAATACCAAAACAGCAAAAGTGAACTAGAGTCTCTTCTTTATGCAGCAAAAAACCAAACTCAAAACGAGATTGATATCCAGCTCTCAAGAGTTATATCGTATGTCCAGCTTGGAGATTTTCATAGGGTTTGGGTTGATTTTAAAAGAGAGAATAGCGATAAAATATATGGACTAATTCAAGATGGATATGCAGCAGGCGTAGTAGTAAACTCAAATGGTAGATCTCTTGGTCTTTTAAATGGTGCTGAAAAGTGTAGCTATAGCGTGTATGTGGGAGATGATAGAGCACCTGGTATTGTTAGAAGCAACAGTAGCGATGAGGAGGTTTTGGTAGATTTCATACCTTCATGGATGAGTGTAAATCCAGGAGATATTGTGAAAACTAGTGGCTTAGATGATATATTTTTTGAGGGTATTGAAGTAGGGGTAGTAAAAGAGATAAAAAAGAGTCAAGGCTATAAAATTGCAACTATAACACCTTATGCTGATATTTTGCATCCCAAATATTTTTGGGTTATAAAAGAAGGCATAGCAAAAGATAGCAGTGATTTAAACATAACCTCTATCCCTCTTGATAGTGTCGGTGAAAATATTAAGAAAAGGAGAGAAGATGGATTATAGATATATTGGAAAAAGTGGACTTAGGGTTACTCCTATATGCTTAGGAACAATGACTTTTGGACTTATGAGTAGCAAAGAAGAGTCTTTTGAAGTGATGGATATGGCGTATGAGAGAGGAATAAACTTCTTTGATACCGCAGAGCTATATCCAGTGCCGCCAAATAGAAAACTAGCTGGCATTACAGAGGAGATTATTGGAGAGTGGATGAAGGAGAGAGGCATTGATAGAAGCTCTTTGATTATTGCTTCCAAAGTTGCTGGAGCTGCCTCTGGTTGGTTTGTGCCTCCTATTAGACATGGTCTTACTGCAATTGATAGATTTCACATAAAAAAAGCATTGGAGGATTCGCTAAAGAGACTAAAAACTGACTACATAGATTTATATCAAGTACATTGGCCAGATCCTATAACTCCACTTGAAGAGAGCCTAGAGGTTATGGATGAGCTAATCAAAGAGGGCAAAATAAGATATATTGGCACCTCAAATGATACTGCTTATGGACTAAGCAAGGCTAATGAGATATCTAGATTTAAAAATCTAAAAAGATTTGAATCTATACAAAACAACTTCTCTCTTTTAAATAGAAGATTTTTAGATTCTATATCTGAAGTTTGCCAAAAAGAGAATATCTCACTTCTCCCATACTCTCCAATAGCTGGGGGAGTTTTAAGTGGTAAATATCAAGGTGGTTTCTTACCTCCTGAAGCAAGATTTACAAAATATATATCACTTAGTGATAGACAAAATAGCATGGCAAAAAGATTTGTAAATGATAAGACTTTAGCCCTGAGTGCAAAATATATGGAGTTAGCAAAAGAGATAGGGATAACCCCTGTGCAGCTAGCAGTGGCATGGAGTATGCACTTTGATTTTGTAGCTTCAACTATTATTGGAGCTAGAAACACAAAGCAGCTTGATGAGATATTAGGCTCATTTGATATTAAGCTAGAAAGCTCTATATTGGAGAGGTGTGATTTCATTGCTCAAGAGATTCTCTACCCTATGGGATAGAGGACAAAAAGAGAGGCTAATAGCTTATGGAGATATACATGGTTGCCTAGATGAGCTTATAAAACTTCGTGATAAAATAGAGCCAAATCAAAAAAAAGATATAGAGATAGCTTTGGGCGATACTATAAGCAAGGGCTTACACTCAAAAGAGGTTTTGAAGTTTTTAAGATCACAAAATATTATAACAATAATGGGGAATCATGAAGATAAGATAGTGAGATATCTTGAGCATGAAAAAGAGTTAAAGCATAAAAATGAGGCAAACCCTATATCTCTAAATTCAAATCAAAAAGAGCTAATCAACTCTCTAGATAGTAAAAATATAGAGTATCTCCTAAATATGCCAATATATAAAAAAATCTCAAATATCACACTTCTTCATGGAGGTGTAGATATTGACACAAATCTAGAAAGCGATGATAAAAAGCACTTATCTAAAGTGATGCACATGAGGTCAGTAGATGAGAGTGGCAGATATGTAGAGAGTGGAGGTAGCAACTTTTGGAGTGAGGTATATGATGGGAGAGAGGGTTTTATCATATATGGTCATCAGGTTTTCTCAAAACCAAAAAGAGATAAATTTGCACTAGGTATTGACACAGGTTGTGTATATGGAAACTCTCTAAGTTGTGCTATTTTGACAAAATGTGAGTATGGTTTTGATATAGAAAATATAGAGATTGTGACACAAAAGGCAAAAAGAGTATATGCAAAAAAGGGATGAACTTACAATACCACATATTCCAGTGTTGGAGAGGGAAGTGGTAGAGGCTTTTGATGATATAGAGGGCACTTTGGTAGATTGTACTTTGGGATATGGGGGTCATAGTGAGGCACTTCTGAGAGCAAAAAGTGGAAGGGAGCTAATCTGTATTGATAGAGATTTAGAGGCTATAGAGTTCTCAAAAAAGAGGCTAAAAGAGTATAAAAACAGAGTAAGATTTATCCACCTACCTTTTTCAAAAGCTTTGCATGAACTAAAAGGAGAGGTAGTAGGTGGAGTTTTGGCAGATATTGGTGTCTCCTCTTTGCAGCTAGATAAAAAAGAGAGAGGATTTGGATTTGATAGCAGTAGTCTAGATATGCGGATGGATAGAGATAGAAGCTTTAGTGCAAAAGATGTAATAAATAGCTACTCAAAAGATGAGCTTGTGCGAATTTTTAGAGATTATGGGGAGATAAGTAGTGCTCTAAGCTTGGCAGAAAACATAATAAAACATAGAGCCAAAAAAGAGATAAAAAGTGCTATAGAGCTTGCAGAGATTTGCAAAGAGACCATAAAAGGGGGCAGAATAAATCCAGCCACTCTTCCTTTTCAAGCGATCAGAATAGAGGTAAATCAAGAGCTAAAAGAGTTAGAAGAGCTACTCCAAAACATCGTAGCTATAAAATGCAAAAGAGTTGCTATAATCTCTTTTCACTCTCTAGAAGATAGAATTATAAAGAATAGATTTAAAGAGTACTCTAAAGAGTGTATCTGCCCAAAAGATATCATGAGATGTGAGTGTGGAGGAGATAACGCACTTGGCAAAATAGTAACAAAAAAGCCAATAACACCAACAAAAGAAGAGTGCAAAAGAAACATAAGAGCTAGGTCTTCAAAACTTAGGATTTTTGATTTTTATGAGGATGGGAATTGAGCAACATAGGTGATAAAGAGCAACTATTAGAAGAGTATGATGATTTTAGAGAAAAAGAGGGCAATTTAGAGCCAAAATTTTTACTTATCATGTTTGCTCTGCTATTTTTAGCTGTAGCGATTTTTGGGCCAAAAATCTATCTTAGAAACAACATATATTTTTTGAGCAAAGATATATACAGACTCCAAATAGAAGAAGCCACCCTAATAGAAGAGAATCAAAAGCTAAAAAAAGAGCTAGAAGATATGAAGTTTAAACATCTAGTGACAGATATAGAATTTTAAAGGGTGAGCATGATTGAGTTTTTTTTAGATAGATCTAGACTAAATTATGTGATGGCTCTTTTTCTACTTATTGCTGGAATCTACTCCTATCTTGTCATACCAAAAGAGATATTTCCTACAATGAATCTAGATAAAATAATGATCTCTGGCTCATACGCAGGAGCAAGTGCAGACAATCTAGATAAGATTGCCGTTACAAATATAGAGGATGAGATCAAAAATATCTCAGGTATCACAAAAGTAGAATCATCAATAAAATCAGGCATGTTTAGCATGGTTATCACACTCAAAGAGAGAGCTGATAAGGATGATATCCTAAGAGAGATAAAGGATTCTATCTCTAAGGTAAAAAGGGATTTTCCAAGTGATATGGATGAGCCAATAGCTACCCATCTTGAGGGTAAAATACCACTTATGCAAGTTTCAATTGCATCAGGTAAGCTAGGAAAAGATGAGCTTCTCTCCATAGCAAAAGATATAAAAACAAAACTCTCAAAAATAGAACACCTAACAGATATAGCCCTATATGGAGAATCTGATAAAGAGATAAAAATAGAGCTGAACACAAAAAAAATAGATGCCTACAACCTCTCCAAAAATGGCGTAATCTCTGCAATATCAAATCTATCATATATATATCCAATAGGAAAAATTGAAGAGAGGGGAAAACACCTCTTTTTATCTACAACTTATGGCAAGGTTGGAGAGAGCGAATATGAAAATAGCTTTCTTAGTGTTGAGGGCAAAAGGATAAGGCTTAAAGATATTGCAAAAGTCTCCATAGGATATCCAGAGGGCGATACTATCTCTAGTTTCAATGGAGAGAATTCATTTAATATAAATATCTCAAAAGATGAAGAAGGTAACTCTATTGAACTAAGCAGAGTGGTTAAAAATATGCTTAATGATTTAGAGAGTGAACTTCAATATGTCAGCATAAAACCATATTCTGATACATCTGTATATATAGAAAATAGGCTAAATACAGTTATCTCAAATATCGCTCTAGGCTTTTTGCTTGTAAGCATACTTATGTATTTTCTTATAAATGGAAGGATATCTATAGTTGTAGCAGCTGGGATTCCATTCTCATTTGTGATAGGTTTGATATTTTTCAATCTAAGTGGAAACACAATAAATATGGTCTCGCTCCTTGGGGCACTTATAGCTATAGGCGTTTTAGTTGATGATGCGATTATTGTCTCTGAAAACATTCAAAGACATATAGAGGAGGGTATGCCACCAAAAGAGGCGGCACTTACTGGAGCAAAAGAGGTTATTATGCCTGTTGTCATGGCTACACTTACCACTATGTTTGCCTTTATTCCAATGCTACTTCTTAGTGGGGAGATGGGTCAGTTTATCAAGATGATACCTATTGCTATATCTATTTTGATAATCGCCTCTTTGATAGAATCTTTTTTCTTTTTACCAACACATGCAAAACATCTTTTGAAAAAAGAATCCAAAACTCTAAGCTGGGATAAGGTAAACAATCTATACAAAAAAATCATAAATAGGCTACTAATTCACAAAAATATTACTCTTATTTTTTTTCTTATCTTTATTCCACTTGCCACAGTTTTTGGATTTAAAGCACTAAAATTTCAGTTTTTTCCACCATTTGATAGCACCACTATCTATATAAATGGAAAATTTGACCCATCAATAAAGCTTGAAGAGACACATGAGCTTGTCAAAGAGATAGAGAGAGCACTACTGGAGAGAAAAGAGGAGCTTTTTATCAAATCAACCACTGCAGTATCTGGTTTTAGGATGAGCGGAAGTGATAATGATGGAGAGAGTGCACAAAATGTGTTTGTCATATTTGTAGAGCTTTATGAATCCATTGGCGAAAACATAGTTGATAAGTATATTACACCAATTCTATCTTTTGATTTTGAGAATGAAGAGAAGATTAGAGATGTCAAAACCTTTGAGCTAGAGAGTAGAATCAAAGCTCTTTTGAGTGGATTTAAAGAGAGATTAGACCTAGAAGAGCTAAATATAGAGGGTCAAAGAGCAGGGGTGGTAAAAAAGGATATAGAGATAAAACTAAAATCAAACGATGATGAACTTTTAAATCAAAATATTGCCCTCCTAAGAGAAGAACTCTCAAAGATAGAGGGGGTAGTAAATATTGGAGATGATGCAAAAATAGGTATCCCTGAGCTAAAAATAGAGATAAACCAATATGGAGAATCTCTAGGTATCTCAGAAGCATATCTAGCAAAATTTCTAAGCTCACTCTATCTATCAAGCTCAAAAGCAAAAACCTTTGATGACTCTGGGATTGTAGAGATAGTAACCGAGAGCATCAACAAAGATAGCTTTGAAAACTTCAAAGATATAAATATAATGTTAGAAGATGGAAAGGTGGTTAGGGTTATAGATGTTATAAACTTAAAAGAGGTTGTAAGTTTTGAGAAGATTATTAAAGAAAATGGAGAGAAACAAAAAAGTCTCTTTGGCTTTGTAGAAGCGGGCAGTATTACCTCTATGGAGGTGATAGAAAAACTAAAGCCTACAATAGAAAAAATAGCATCAAAAAAGGGTATAGAGGTTACTCTAGGAGGCGAGCAAGAGCAAACAGAGAGGATGAAGAATGATATGCTTGTTGCATCTATTATTGCTCTATTTTTGATGTTTTTATCGCTTCTATTTATGTTTGATTCTTTTAAATATACTTTTATGATTCTTTCAATTATCCCATTTTCTCTTCTAGGGGTAGCTATTGGCCATGCGATCATGGGACTAAATCTGACTATGCCTTCAATCATTGGGATTTTGGGGCTTGCTGGAGTTGTGATAAATGATGGGATAGTTATGCTTGAGTTTATTAGAAGTGCAAAAACAAAAGAGGAGTTATTGAAAAGAGCTGCCATAAGAGTTCGTCCAATAGTTTTGACATCAATTACTACACTTGTTGGGCTTTCAACCTTGATATTTTTCCCTTCAGGTCAAGCAAAAATGCTACAGCCATTAGCTGTTTCTCTAGGTTTTGGTCTTGCATGGGGCACAATTCTTACACTATTTTATCTGCCTACTCTGTATGCAGTTGTTAATAAAATTAACCATAAAGATGAATAATATAGTATTAGTTTAAGTTATAATCTTATATAGTACATAGATTAATAAATATTATATTTATTAATAAACTTACTACTTTATAGGAGAGTCTCATGGGGAAAAACGACAAAGAGTACAGAGGCATACATGAGTTGTACGCAGAGGATCCAGAAAAGGCAGATCTAGAGGTATGGGGTAGAGAGGTAGATCCTGTTAGCAGAAGAGGGTTTTTGAAAAAGAGCGGGCTTTTGGCGATGATGGCTGCTGTTGGTTCAAATATACCTTTTGCAGACAAGATGCCAGGTGGTTTAATACCTGCAGCTTTAGCAAATGCAAATAGTGACTTCAAAATAGAGGGCAAACATCCAGGTTTGATTGTTTTAAATGATAGACCTATCAACGCAGAGATGCCACCACATCTTCTAGATGATGACATCACTCCAGCAGATAAGCTTTTTATTAGAAATAATGGAGCTCCGCCAGCAAATCCAGATTCTAAAAAGTGGGTTTTGACAATTGGTGGAGATGCAAACGAGCACTCAACAGGTAGAGATAGTGAATCTACTAAAAGAACAGTAACCTTTACAATAGATGAGCTAAAAAGTAAATTTAAACACTATACATATCAGTTACAGATAGAGTGTGGCGGAAATGGGAGAGCTGAGTTCAATCCACCAGCTTCAGGAAATCAATGGCAGGTTGGTGCTATAGGCTGCCCAACTTGGACAGGTGTTAGATTAAAAGATGTGCTAGAGTATGTAGGGCTAAAAGATGATGCTGTGTATGTTGGATATTATGGTGCTGATGTTCATCTAAGTGGAGACCCTAGTAAAGTGGTGATCTCAAGAGGTGTTCCGCTTCATAAGGCTATGGAAGATGAATCACTTATTGCTTGGGCAATGAATGGTGAAGATATACCTTATCAAAATGGTTATCCTCTAAGAATGGTATGCGGTGGCTGGCCTGCATCTACGAGTGGAAAATGGCTAAGTAGAATAGTAGTTAGAAATAAAGAGCATGATGGCCCTAAGATGACAGGTCAAAGCTATAGAGTACCTTGTAACCCAGTTGATCCAGGCACAAAGGTTGATAATAAAGATATGTGCGTAATAGAATCTATGCCAGTAAAATCGATCATAACATATCCAGAGAGTGGAGTTGGTGCAAAAGTTGGTGAAAGTTTTCCTCTAAGAGGTAAAGCATGGGCTGGTGATTTGAGTGTAAAAGAGGTTCATGTCTCTATTGATTATGGTGCTACTTGGACAAAAGCAAAACTATATGCTCCAAAAAATAGACTTGCATGGCAAAAATTTGAAGCAGAAGTGAAATTTCCTCAGACTGGCTATTATGAACTTTGGGCAAGAGCAGTAGATGAAAAAGGAGTTTCTCAACCTATGGTACTACCTGCATGGAATCCAAGAGGATACCTCAATAATGCTTGCCATAGAATAGCCATAAAAGTAGTTTAAAACATACAAAAGACTTGCTCTACTGCAAAGTAAGTAGGTTTGTCTTATTAAGCCAGGAAGGATTATACATGAATAAAAAATTGGTATCAGTGATTCTTGCTTTTTCCATATTGGGATTTGCTGGATGTAGCTCAAAAATGGCAACAACAACAGATAAAAAAGAGACAAAAGCCTCCTCTGCGAAAGGGAGTAGCGGTAAATTAGATGCTGAAACTGGATTGATTATAGCAAAAGGATTTGAAGAGACAAAAGCAAATTGTGTTTCATGTCACTCTTCAGCATTTATTACATCAAACAAGGGCGATAAGCAAAAGTGGAAAGAGAGAATTGTATGGATGCAAAAAACTCAAGGCCTGTGGGATTTAGGTGAAAATGAACCTATAATCTTAGAATACCTTGCAACTCACTATGCTCCTAGTAAAGTCTATAGAAGACCACCTCTAAAAGTAGAATGGAAAAATTAGACTTATATTTATATTAAAAACAAAAGGGGATGGATAGCAAAAAGTGCTAATCCCTCCCATTTTTGAATAGATACTTTCAACTAGAGATTTAGAGTTTTTCAATAACCCTTTTGGTCAAAGATTCTATGTCCACTTTAAGATATCTCTCTATATCTGTTGTGTTTCCATGAGTAACATGTTCATCTTCTAGCTCAAAAGATACAACCTCTACCCCAAAAATTTCAGCCTTTACAAAAAACTCCAAAATAGCTGAACTAACGCCACCTATTTTTATACTATCGCTAAAAATAAACCATCTTTTATATTTTGTAGATAGCTCTTTTAGCTTCTCTTCATCAAGAGGTTTTACAAATCTCAAATCTAAAATAGAGATATTTTTTTCTAGCCTCTTTGAAACCTCAAAAGCTCTTGCTACGCCATTTCCATAGCCTACAAACAAGACTTCACCTTTGCACTCTTTTATCATCTGAGATTTTCCTAGCTCAAAAGGAGTATCTTCCCCAAAAGATTCACTAGCAAAAGAGCCTCTAGGGTATCTAAAAGCTACAGGTGAATCTGCATTAGAAGCAAACTCTATGGCTCTTTGCAAAGAGAGGTTATCTCTTGGTGCAAGTAGAGTGATATTTGGTATAAGCCTAAGATAGGAGATATCAAAAATCCCCTGATGAGTCTCTCCATCCTCTCCTACGATTCCAGCTCTATCTATTGCAAAAACTACAGGCAAGCTCATCAATGAGACATCATGGATTATAGAATCAAACCCCCTTTGGAGAAAAGTGGAATATATAGCTACAAAAGGCTTGTATCCCTCTTTTGCCAAAGTTGCCATGGATGTTATAGCGTGTTGCTCTGCTATTGCTACATCCCAAAATCTATCTGGAAATTTCTCAATCAAAGGTGTTAGCCCTGTCCCACTAGGCATAGCAGCAGTCACTCCAACAATCTTTTTATTTATTGTGGCAAGCTCTAGTAGTTTTAGCGAAAAGATTTCAGTGGGTGATTGGATTGAACTTTTTTTGAGTATTTTGCCACTCTCTACATCAAAAGGACCTACTCCATGCCATCGCTCAAGCTGCCCCTCTGCTATCTCATAACCTTTGCCCTTTAATGTTTGAGCATGAACTATCACAGGAGATCCGAACTCTTTTGCCTGTTTTAGCGTCTCTATCACCTCTTTTTGGTTATGACCATCAATTGGACCAATATAGTCGATTCCTAGCTCTTCAAAAAGAATTCCAGGAGTTATAAGTTTTAGCGATTCTTCAAATCTTTTTGCTAGATATGTTGCACTCTCTGGCATGTGCGTAAGAAGTTTATCAACTCTATGTTTTATTGATTGAAAAAACTTTCCAGCTAGTGCTTGAGAGAGATATTTGCTTATTGCACCTATTGGTTCAGCAATGCTCATCTCATTGTCATTTAATAAAATCACAACAGGATACTTTCTATCCCCTAGTTCATTTAAAGCCTCATAAACCATCCCAGCACTCATAGAGCCATCTCCAATAAGAGCAATAGGAACTCTTTTCTCTCCATTTAGAGATATAGCCTTTGCAGCACCAACTGCTAAAGAGATGGAGGTGGAGCTATGACCTGAAATAAAATAGTCTAACTCGCTCTCACAAGGTTTCGTAAAGCCACTAACTCCGCCAAATTGTCTTAAGCTCTCAAAACTTTCCCACCTGCCGGTAAGTAGCTTGTGTGCATAAGCTTGATGCGATACATCAAAAATAAATGGATCACTTTTGATATCAAATACAGCATGCATACCAATTATCAACTCAACAGCACCTAGGCTTGGACTAAGATGCCCACCATTTTTACTTACCACCTCTAAGATTCTGCCCCTTATCTCTACTGCGAGCTCTTTTTGCTCTTCAATGCTTAGATCTTTTATCTCTTTAGAGGTTATTTTTATATCTATTTTTTTTGATTCCATTTTAGTTTGACTCTAGTATTGATCTTTTTAGTGTCTGATATCTACTCATAACATTTCCATCTACATTTCCTTTGTCGCTAAAAAGCACTACACCACCTTTTGCTATAGCCTTATCAGGTTCAACTTTGATTCTATTATCCTCGCTTAGATTTGATTTTAGATACTCAAAATCTACAGGATTTACCTTTATTTTTATTTTTGTAGCCTCTTTTAGGTTCTCCACAAGAGCCTTTGCTAGAGATAGTGCTATCTCTTTGCCTCTCTCTTTTACCTCAACAGTAATAATCTCTTTTGCAATATCAGTAGCTATTGCACTTAGCTCTTTTTCTATGCTATCTATTTTGCCCTCAAAAGCTTCACTCTCCTTAGAAACCAGCTCAATAGATTCTACAAAACTTTTTTTGCTCTCTTCTACAGAGGCTTCCAATCTCTCCCTCTCCTCTTGCTTGCCTTTTTCATAACCATCATTATATCCCCTATCTCTCTCATTCTTTAGCTTATCTTCAAGCTCTGCTTGCTGTTTTTTTATCTCAGATTGGATACTTGCTAGAGCAGTTGCTAAATCATCATGCCTTGAGAGTAGTTTTTCTACCAAACCACTATCCACACCGCTGCTCTCTTGTGCTTGCACTGGTTGTTGCTGTGGCTCTTTTGGAGGAGTGCCATCTATCTGTTTTGATTTTTGAAGCTCTTTTTTCTCACTAATGTCATTTACTAGATTCTTATCTACTTTTCCATGCTCCCCATCAACTACATCATTAGGGTTTATAACTTTAAAATCATACTTCATGATCACATGTCTATCAGAGCCTTTTTGTCTAATGACATTTTTCTCTTGACTACTCAATCATATCCTCTTCTTCACCCAATTGGATAACACCTTGCTCTGCTAGAGACTGGACTGCTTCTACTACTTTTCTTTGAGAAGACTCTACATCTTTTACCTTAACTGCTCCCATAAACTGCATCTCCTCAACAAATGTCTCTCCAGCCCTTTGTGACATATTTGATAAAAACTTCTGCTTTAGCTCCTCTGGAGCACTCTTTAGGGCAAGCATAAGCTCTTTTTTATCAGCAACCTTCAAAACCTCTCTAATAGCATTATTGTCAAGTTTTTCTATATCTTCAAATGTAAACATCATCTCTTTTATAGAAGTTGCTAGTTGCTCATCTATTTGCTCAATATATGCAATTGTGGCTTTTGCGGCCTTTTGTCCAAGTCTATTAAATACCTCTGCCACTGCTCTTGGCCCACCTACTTCAACCTTGTAAGATGTAAGTGATTCTAGTTTATTTTCTAGAACTGTTGAGACCCTTTTTATCACATTTGGAGATATATCTCCAAGGTTTGCCATCCTAATAGCAATTTCAGCCCTTAGGTCATCTGTAAAAAATCCCAAAGTTTCAGCCGCTGCATTTGGATCCATGTGTGCCAAAATTAGTGCAATAGTTTGGGGATGCTCATTTATAATAAAATCAGCCAACTGTTGTGGTCGAACTTTTGAGAGATATGAGAAGTTTTGTGCTGATTGCATTGACTTTGCAAGCTTATCAAGAACCTTTTTTGCCTCTTCTGGTCCCAAAACACGATATAAAATCTCTCTAGCATAATCCAAACCACCACTTGAGATGTACTGATTTGATTGAAAGATCGCATAAAACTCCTCTAGCACTGCAGTAGCAATAGTCTTATCAACAGTGGTAGATTGGGCAATGTATTTTGATATTTCTGTTATGGATTCGACATCAAGATGCGTAAATACCTCACTTGTTAAATCATCGCCCAATTGGATAAGCAAAATAGCAATCTTCTCTGCCATCCTTAGTTCATCAAATTGTGCCTGTTGTCTCTGATTTAGATTCACAAGTACCTACCTATTTTTTGCAGCAGCTGAGAAGTCAGGAGCTGGTTCATCAATACCTAGCTCATCTCTTATAAGGGTTGCAAAAAGAGTTGCTATCTCTTCTGGTTTCTCTTCAACCAATGCCTTCATTTTCTCTAGCAATACATCATATTTGATCTCATCTTCGCTTATTCCGCTACCAATACCAAGCTGATCTTCTACTTTTCTACGCAATTCGCTAAATCTGTTTAGTTGGTCATCATCTTCATCATCAATATCAAATAGAGAATCTACATCATCTTCATCATCAGTGTGAACTGCAAGCATTCTCTCAGCAAATGGAACAATAATCTTTTTATAGAATATAAATAGAATAATAGCAACTAAGACATACTTTAGAAGCGGCATAAAAGGACCTATAAATCTCTCTATAGTTTCCATCACTTTTTCTATTTGAGTTTTTGGTTTATATGTTGTAGTTTTTGCATCAAACTCAAAATTGCTAACAGTAACTTGATCGCCTCTAACTTCACTAAAGCCAATAGCCTGTTTGACTAGGTTGGATATGGATGTAAGCTGTGCTTCACTTAGTGCTACATACTGGAGTTGTTCAATCTCTCCATCTGCACTTAGTTCGTACTTCCCATCGACTACTACAGCAGCTGAAATTCTCCTAACCTCTGCAAATTCACCTTTTATGCTAGAGACTGTTTTGCTAACCTCAAAGTTGGTTGTTGTTTGAGACTTCTCATATTTATCTCTTATATCGTTCTCATCAAGTCCTTGCACGGGTCCAATATTGCTAACTGCCCCTGGAACCCCACCTATCTCTTTTGGCTTAAATCCCTCTCTCTTCTCCTCTAGAGTCTGCTCACTTCTTACTACATTGTTTGGATCAAAAACCTCTTTTGTCGACTCTTTTTGAGAGAAGTCAAACTCCATTGTTACCTTTGCTACTACTCTGCTCTCGCCCCCTACTACTGGAGAGAGTATTTTTATAATCTTCTCTTCTAGTGTTCTCTCAAAGTTATGTTTGTATCTCATCTGAGCTGCTGCTAGCTCTTTTGAGGCACTTAGGTCATCTTCTCCACCAAGTGGCTCTCCATTTTCGTTGACTATTTTTACATCTTCAGGGTTTAGGTTTGTGACAGATGCTGCTACTAGGTTTTTTATTCCCATAATCTGTTTTGGAGTAAGTATCATATTTTGCAAAAGCGTTATGACAACTGAGGCCGTAGGTGGAGCTGCTTGAGTGACAAATACAGACTCTTTTGGTAGTGCTAGATGAACCTTTGCTTCCTCTATTGGATTTAGGGATGCAATAGTTCTAGAGAGTTCGCCCTCAAGTGCTCTTAAGAATTTTATTTTTTGATCAAAGTCTGTTGCACCAAACTCCTGCTGATCAAAAAGCTCAAATCCAACCGTGCTACTTTTTGGTAAACCTAGTGAGGCTAGTTTTATTCTCTGCTCATAAACGCTCTCTTCAGGAACCAAAATAGTCTCTTCATTTGAGATTCTGTATGGAATCTGATCTTGTTGTAGTTGCTGAATAATCAGAGCAGAATCTTGAGTGCTAACCTTTTCAAAAAGGACTTTGTAGCCATCTGCAGTTGTAGTGGTTTTTGAGTTATAGACTACTAGAAAAGCTATAAATGCAACAACGGCAATAAGCGTGCCAACTATGACTATCTTTTGCTGCTTGTTTAGCTTTTTTACAATATTTAAAATCTGTTGGAAGAGTACTTTTAAATCCACGATCTTCCCTTGTTATCTCTTAGCTTAGATACTATCTTGTAATTCAAGATACTCCTTTGCCTTTTTGAAAAAAGAGTCATTTTCACCACTTTTGCCAATAGTAACTCTTATGCCATTTACTCCATAGCTCGCTAGATTCCTAACAATCACACCTCTTTGAAGTAGCCACTGAGCAAAATCTGAGCTATCAATATTATCAAATTTGTAGGTGATGAAATTTGTATAAGACTCTATAAACTCAAATCCAAGATCATTTGCAAACTTCTCATATCTCTCCATCTCCTCAAAGCATCTAGCAACACTAAAATCTACAAACTCTTCACATTTTAGTGCCACAGATGCAGCAACTAGTGAGAGAGTAGTTATATTAAAAGGTGCTCTTAGCTTATAAAAAACCTCTATAATCTCCTCTCTCCCTATCCCATATCCAACCCTCATGCCACCTAATCCATAGGCTTTAGAAAATGTTCCTAAGTAGATTGTGTTTTTAAATCTTTCTATGAGATCTTTTGGATCTATGCTCTTTTTGCTATCTTTTCTTTTAGCATACTCTTGATAGGCTCCATCTACAACCACTAGAGTATCTTCATCTACCTCTTCTAAGAAGCTATAGACATCATCTCTATCCAAGCACTCTCCTAGTGGATTGTTTGGCAAACATAAAAAGATAATATCAAATTTATCTTTTTTTATCGCCTCTTTGAACTCCTCTATTTTGTGCTCACTGCTTGCTGTTTTTACCACTTCTGCACCTACATGTTTTGCGTATATTTCATACATTGCAAAAGTTGTTTTTGAGGTTAAGATTTTTGAGCTAACACCGCATTTGGCACGAATAGCGATCTCTATAACTTGATCACTCCCTGAGCCAATAATAATATTTTTCTCTCCAACACCAAATTTCGCCCCAAGAGAGCTTTTTAGTTCAAACATAGAATCATCAGGATATCTAAATGCATTATGCGCACTTCCCTTTAAGGCTTCTACCACAGGTTGTGGTGTGCCGTATGGATTCTCATTTGATGCTAGTTTTATTACATCTTTTGGATCTACTCCATAATCTCTTACTACAAGCTCTATAGGCTTTCCAGCCTCATAGGTTTTGATATCTTTTATTGCAGGCACAAATCTCATTTAGCAGTTGTCCTTAATCAAAAATGGTTAAAAGTGGGGGTTTCCTTGACTACATTTTATCCTAAAATTTTTTAAGTACAATAATATAATGAGAATTTTTAGAAATTTTTTAACTTTATTGGCTTACAAGAAAATACTCTTGAGCCTTCTCCACTGATTCTAAAGGCGTAGCAGTGATATTTTCTCCATCAATTTTGGCACTATATTTCCTCTCTTTGTCGCTTTTTCCATAGGCAAGTGTAATTTTTAGAGCAAGCTCTCTATCATTTGGCGATGAATTTTTGCTTATAGCTGAAGTGGGACCTACAATATCTTGAGGCTCAAAAGGCGTGAACTTATCACTACTTATGCTTTCTAGTATCTCGTTTTCATCTTTATTTCTAGAGACTACCAATCTTGCACCATCAGGCAACACAAAGTACCTACCTGTAAAAATCAGAGGAATATCCTCTACTTCAAAGGAACCAAGCTCCAAAATATCTCTTATCTTTTGTGTTTGATTATCCTCTGTAAGCATACATCCCCCAGCTGGAGGTGCAAATTCAGTTATACCAAACTTTTTAGTTAGTTCTAGCTGCTTTTGTCTGCCTCTTCCACTTATTCCATAAAGCTTCTCTCTATCAACCCACCCCTCTTTTTCAGGGATAGTTGGCTCTAGAAGTTTTGCACTAAGTGGTCTTAGTATGTATCCATCAGCTTCACTTATTTTGTTTACCTGTTTTAGTGCCTCTGCCCTCTGGGATTTTGGTCTCTGTCCTACAACCTCTCCAGTGATAATAAAGCTTGCACCAATTTCTTCCATCACTGATTTTGCATGTCTTATCATATTGGCATGGCAATCTATACAAGGATTGAAATATTTTCCATATCCATATTGTGGATCAAAAAGAACCTCATCAAAAAATTGCTTTTTAATATCTAGTATTCTTAGCTCAACTCCTAGATTCTCACATATTTTTTTTCTAAATTCACTCTTATCACTCTTCTCAAAACCGATATCAAAATTTAGAGCAACAACATCAATCCCTTGATCTTTTATCACCCTAATAGATAGCATAGAATCAAGACCGCCACTAAAAAGTGCTACAGCTTTCATACTCTACTAGTTCTCCCTTTTTTAGTTTTTCTATTTTTAATCTTAGATCTTTTACCAAAAAAGATCTTTTTCTCAAATCGATACTCTTCTTTTTGGAAAGCTCTTTTATCATCTTTTCATAATAGATTCTTAAAAGTATAATAAGTTGCTCCTTTAAGGCTAACTCATTTAGACTTCTTGCTTTCTCATTTACTTCTATAGCTAATATTCTTGGATCTTCGTATTTTCCCTCTTTGATAAGCAAAAACTCATCTTTATGTTTTTGAAATATCTCAACATCTGCAAAATCCAAAAAAAAGTCCAACAATCTATGGTTTTCAACTAAAGTTTTTAGTATAGAAAGCTCTGCATAGTCCTCATTTACATCTTTTTTTATCTCTGCTCTCTTTTGAGTGTTGCTACTTTTTATAAGATTTTTTGATATTTTAAAAACTGAAGCTGCATAATCTTTGTACTCATCTTGCATCAAAGGTGTAAGCGTTTTAAAAAATGGCAAAAACTCTTTGAAGCTATCCTCTTTTGATTCTGGATTTTTGAGATCATGTTTTAAAGCAATATGATCTATACAGAACTCAATAAGAGACTTTCCATTGTTTAATATATGTTTTATCTCCTCATCTTTCCTCTCTTTTACCATATCTGCTGGGTCTCTCCCATTTTCAAATAGGGCTACCACACCTCTTATCTGTTGTGATATGAGAATCTTAGAGGCCTTAAATGCTGCTTCTCTTCCTGCACTATCTCCATCAAGAGCTAGGATGACTTTTGGTTCACCTCTTTTTAGAATTTTGACATGATCTAGAGTTAGAGCAGTACCAAGTGTAGCTACCACATTTCCAAATCCAGCTTGATGAAGCATAATCACATCAAGATACCCCTCTGTAACTACAACCTCTTTTTTTCTATTGATCTGCTCTTTTGCTAAGTGATAACCATATAGAAGTTGGGATTTATTGAAAACTCTACTTTGAGGTGAGTTTAGATACTTAGCTGGATGATTTGTGATAGTTCTGCCTCCAAAACCTATCATCTTGCCAAAAGGAGAGTGTATAGGGAAAACTATTCTATCTACAAATCTTGAGTAGAGGCGTCCTCTATCATCTCCTAAGATACCAGCCTCTACAGAGTGTTCTATGGATAAAAAGTTACTTTTTGCAAAAGCGACTATCTCATTTGAGCTTGGTGCATAGCCTATCTCAAATTTTTCAATAGATCGCTCAAACACGCCTCTATCTTGTAGATATTTTAGGGCATCTTTTTGTTCTTGAAGCTTTTTTCTAAAAAATGAGCTAAAACTCTCTAAAGATTTAAGCTCATTTTTTAGCTTATCTCTCTCTTTGGAGTTTGTGAAATTAAGTGTGAAATTGCACTGCTCTGCAAGCTTCTCTATTGCTTCTACATAACCTAGCTTTTCATACTCCATGACAAATTTTATAGCATCCCCTCCAGCACCACAACCAAAACAGTGATATATGTTTTTTGCTGGGGAGACTATAAAAGATGCACTTTTTTCATCATGAAAAGGACATCTTGCTTTGTAGTTTGCACCGTTTTTTTTAAGCTCCAAATATGAGGAGACTATCTCAAATATATCTAGTCTGCTCTTTAGCTTCTCTATTGATTCTTCTGCTATCATAAAACGGATTATATCAATCTTTGCTATAATCTCCAACAACCTAGAGTAAAAAGAGATAATACATAATGGATAGTTTTTTTATAGACTACAGAGATCCGCTTTTGAGTGTTATGGTCTTCTTTCTTATAGTCTTTATAGTCTCACTCTCTACAATGTTTTGGAACAGTATTGAGAAGAGAAAAAAAGAGAGCTCAATCAAAAAGTTTGCAAAAAGATTTGAGCATTCAGGTTTGGATGATGAAGCTTTTTGGGCGCTAAATATTGAGAAAAATTGCGTAGATAGAGTTGCTTTTTTGGCATCAATATATGAAAGAAGCGGTGAGTTTGAGAGGGCTATAAAGATATATCTCTCAATTTTAGAACACCTAAAAAACCCAAAAGAAAAAAGCGAAATCATGGAGAGGCTTGGTAAGAGTTATTTTCAAGCTGGCTTTTTGCATAGATCTAGAGATATATTTTTAGAGGTACTTAAAAACTTTCCTAGAAATAAAGAGACTCTAAAAAATTTACTTCTAGTTTATGAGAGTCTCAAAGAGTTTAAAAGAGCTCTTGAGATTATAGAGCCACTTGAAGAGCTAGGTGTTGATGTCTCAACTGAGAGAAGATATTTTGAGTGTAAATCAGTTATCAATGATCCATTTCTAACCAATTCTCAGAGATGTGAAAAACTTTGTACCATACTAGAAGAGGACATTTCACTGCTTAGACCAGTGGCCATATATTTATCCCAAAATTGTCAAAGTCTATTTTGGAGCATTAGTTCAAAGTTGGACTTTAGCAAAGCAATCGACATACTTTGGCAGATTCCAAAAGAGAAAATTGATAAAAAAACTATTAACAGAAGTGAGTTTTTTATGCAAATTTACTCTGCCAAAGGTTATATAGATGACTACAAAGAGCACTCAAATATTTTTGAGATAGAGACACTAAAAGCTATCAATAGATGTGGTGTGAAAAATGGAGATTTGGATTTTGAGTTTATATGCAATGAATGCAAAAATATCTTCCCTCTCTCATTTGATAGATGTCCAAATTGCCACATGCTACTAAAAAATGAAGCACTACCAACACTTAGAAGGATAAAATGTGAAGAGAATAACTCTCTACTCTGATGGCTCATCTCTGGGCAATCCAGGGGCTGGAGGATATTGCGGGATTTTGAGCTATAAAGAGAGTGAAAAGATAGTCAAAGGAGGGGAGAGGGAGAGCACAAATAACCGTATGGAGTTAAAAGCTGTCATAGAATCTCTAAAAACACTAAAAGAGCCTTGTGAGATTGACCTATATAGTGATAGTATATATGTGGTAAAAGGGATAAAAGAGTGGCTTCAAAACTGGATAAAGAAGAATTTCAAAAATGTAAAAAATCCAGATCTTTGGATGGAGTATATAGAGATTTCAAAAGAGCATAAAGTAAATGCAAACTGGGTAAAAGCCCATGCAGACAATGAGCAAAATAATAGGTGCGATAAAATTGCAAAAGAGGAAGCCTTGAAATTCAAAAAGGAGTGAAATAGGTGAACGATAATGTAGAGGAGCTAGAGAAGCGTTTGGGTTATGATTTTGAAAACAAAAATCTAATAATCGAAGCGCTAACTCACAAAAGCTACAAAAAACCATACAACAATGAGAGGTTAGAGTTTTTAGGTGATGCAGTATTGGATCTTATAGTAGGTGAGTATCTCTTTGTAAACTTCCCAAAAAGTGATGAGGGAGAGCTATCAAAACTTAGAGCTTCTCTTGTAAATGAGAAGGGCTTTATGATGCTTGCTAATGAGCTAGATTTGGGGAAATATATATTTATCTCAAATGCAGAAGAGAATAATAAGGGGAGGCTAAAGCCCTCCTTGCTCTCAAATGCCTTTGAATCTATCATGGGGGCAATCTACTTAGAGAGTGGCTTAGATAAGGTTAGAGAGATTGTCTATAAGCTCTTTGAGGATGTCTATCCAGTGATTGATCTAGGTGTTTTGTTTAAAGACTACAAAACTACGCTCCAAGAGGTCACTCAAGCAAAATTTAACCAAACACCAGAGTATAAGCTAGTAGATTCTTTTGGCCCAGATCATAAAAAAGAGTTTATTATATCTGTAGAAGTTGAGGGCAAAGAGTATGCAAGAGCTAGAGGAAATAGCAAAAAACAGGCCCAACAAAACGCTGCAAAAATTGCACTTGAAATCATAGGGTAGCTTTTGGCTCTCTTATGTAATAGCCTTGAGCATAAGAGATTCCTAGCTCTTTTGTGATATCAAAATCTCTTTTGAAGAGACAAATTCAGCAATTGTTTTTATCTTTTTTTGTTGGAAAATGAGACTATCATCTTGACGATTTCATAAGAATCTGTGCTATTTTGGATATTTTTTCTGTTTCAAAATTGTAAATTGGCTGAAAAAAAGTGGTGATCCTATCATTCCTAAAAGCCTCTTGAAGCTCTCTAATCCATTTGTGGTGGGATTGTTTGTTGCAAGTATATATTTTTGGTTTAGTTTGGAGATATTCTCAAGTGAACTACATCTTGCTTTTAGCTCTGTCTTGTCAAATGGCTTTGATATAAAATCTGTCGCGCCACACTCCAAAAGCTCTAATCTTCTCATCTTTTTGTTGTAAGGCAGTTATCATGAGGATTGGGATTCTTTCAGTTCTACTATCATCTTTTAGGATTCTAGTAGCCTCAAATCCATCCATGATAGGCATCATAGCATCCATGAGTATAAGGTCTGGAATCTCTTTTAGTGCTATATCAACACCATCTTTTCCATTTTGTGCACTAAAAAAACTCTCCCTCATCTCTTAGGAGCATCTCTAAAAATAGTGCAT
>JAABSR010000041.1 GCA_011390245.1 Campylobacterales bacterium | reverse complement strand
AGCTGCAATTACTCCTATGATTAGCATTCAACTTTATGGAATATTTGTACTTGGAAGTGATTTTGGTAAAGGAGGAATTGAGATAGCAGAGGTTGTGGAAAATGGAGCACACTATGGAGATGGTCTTACGATTTTTGGGGTATTGAGTGATCTTTTTAAGACATTTTTAAATCTTTTACCAATAGTTGCCACTATCTTATTCTTTCAATATTTAATAATAAAAAAACCTCTTCCAAATATTAATAGTGCTATTTTTGGACTTATTTTTTTAGTTTTAGGTTTATATGGTTTCATCGTTGGAATAAAGCTAGGTCTCTTTCCAATGGGTGAATCTATAGCTAGTAGTTTAGTAGAAAAAAATGATGTTTTTTATATCTATCTTTTTGCCTTCCTCATAGGTTTTGGTACAACTATGGCAGAGCCTGCATTAGTTGCAGTCATCAAACAAGCTGATAAGATGTCTAGCTCTAGATTAAATGTTTCAGCTATACGAATCCTTGTAGCCTTAGGTGTTGGTGTGGGGATTTTTGTTGGAGCATACAAGATAGTCAATGGATACAACATCTGGCTACTTATCACGATACTTTATAGTTTTGTAGTTTTATTGACTATCTTTGCACCAAAAGAGATGGTAGCTTTTGCATTTGATCTAGGGGGCGTTACCACTTCAGAGATAACTGTTCCAATAGTTACAGCTTTTGGGCTTTTTCTAGCTACAAATATTGAAGGAAGAGATGTCTTGATGGATGGCTTTGGACTTATCGCTTTTGCTTCCATTTTTCCAATGATTACTGTTATGGGTTATAGTATTATTATAGACAAAGTGGAAAAGATGAGAGGTGCTAGATTGAAAAATGTGAAGTGATTATTCACAAATGGAGAATCTAAAAAAGTTTGAAAAAATCTACATAGAGATATCAAATATATGCAACCTAAAGTGCTCATTTTGCCCACAAGATGAGATAAAAAAGAGAGTTTTGATGGACAAAAATCTCTTTGAACACACTATAAGCAAAATCAAACCCTACACAGATGATGTCACATTTCACATACTTGGCGAACCTCTGTTGCATCCTAAGCTTCAAGACTATTTAGATATTTGTGGAAGAGAAGAGATAAAAGTACACATAACAACAAATGGCATAGCTGTAGAAAAATTTCATATATTAAAATCTTCAAAAGCGATCAAACAGATAAACTTCTCACTTCATAGCTATAGTGCCAATGTTTTCAAAATAAGCATTGAAGAATACATAAACCCAATACTGCTCTTTTGTGATAGCTTTGAATCTTCAATGCCCTATATAAATTTTAGATTTTGGGACAAGAGCTCAAGTGAGAGCAAAAATAGTAGTGAAGTTGTTGCAAGAATTGAAAATTTCTTTGACATAAATCTAGCAGAATTTATAAAAAGAGGAGATAGAAGGAGCAAAAAAATTAAAAATAAAATCTATCTTCATCTAGATTCTAGATTTGAATTCCCCTCAATGCACTCCCCTTTTATCTCAGAAGTTGGAAGATGTCACGCCCTCCAAAGTCACATAGCTATCAATGCAAAAGGAGAAGTGCTTCCGTGCTGTTTGGACTATCAAGGCAACACAGTACTAGGTGATATAAGAGCAGAGCTGCTTGAAGATATTCTCTCTTCGCAAAAAGCAATAAACATGATAGAGGGATTTAAGCAAAACAGATTGATTCAACCGCTTTGCCAAAGGTGTAGTTATATTAAAAGATTCCTCTAAGAAGAGGGGGCTTTTTAAAGCTCCTCTGCCTCATCTATCTGATACAAAATATCATCCCATGGATGTCTATACATTGGCATAGCCAATCTCTTCTCATCTAGTGCATGTCCTATAAATCCAATGGTTCTACCAAGAATAAAAAACGCATTTAGAGCACCTGCTTCGATAAATCTATCTATCTCATCCTCGTTATAATCTAGCGAGTGCCACATATCAACCATGAGGCAACCAATACAACCATCAACATTTAAAATAAGATTATCTTTTTTACTTGTTGTTAGCTTTTCAACCTCTAGTGCATAATCAAGTAGCTCTGTTTTTGGAAAAAACTCAGCAGCATATTTCTTAAGACCGCTAACTCTTAAATCTGGATTTCTTACTGATTTGATTCTGTGTCCAATTCCTGGGATTGGAATACCCTCTTTTTTCATGTATCCCAAAAACTCTTGAGGGCTTAAGTTCTTCTCTTTTGCATATTTGAAATACTTAGCAGCTCCATCTATAGCTCCACCAAACCTAGGGCCAATTGTCAAAATACCACTTATAACACAATCTGTAATGTTTTTACCAGCTCTTGCAGTTACTTTTGCATTGTGTGCACCACTTACTGCAGGCCCATGATCAGCTACTGTTTTTACAACCGTTTCAATAAATTGGGATGCCCATTTTGGATACTTCTTTTTAAACCAAAGCAATGCCATAACATCGCCTATTGAGTAGCCAGTATCTGGAGTTGCTACTTTTGAGATTGGCACACCACAATAGTTTGCCTCTTCACCTCTATCATCACTTATTGTACAGATGAAGTTTTTGCTTCTTCTGTTGCTTGGAACCTCTTTTAGCACAGGTTCAGCGATTTCTTCTATTACACCATCTTTTTTGAGTTTATTATAGACCTCTTCTATCTTTTCTGGAAGACTGTTAAAGGATTCTGGCACATAGATGCCAGCTTCAGCCATTGCCTTGTTTTTTGCACCAGCTGTCTCTGCATCAGCGTTTGCACTAGCACCTGCATGTCCAAATTGAACCCCAGTTGCAAAATGTTTAGCAATTGTTCCTATGCACCAAGCGATTATTGGCTTTTTGATTTTGCCAGATTTGACTGCCTCTATCACCCTATACTCTTCAGTACCGCCAACTTCTCCCAAAAGCACCATATATTTTACTTGTGGATTGGATTCCATTCTTAAGAGATTATCAATAAAAACAGACCCTACAAATCTATCTCCACCAATAGCCACACCCTCTGCAATACCATCTGCATTGATAGAGATGATGTTACTTAGCTCATTAAAAAGCCCTCCACTTCTAGTCACAAGACCACAACTTCCTGCTCTATGAAGTTTAGAATTTACAATATTCTCTATTGTCCCACCAACATTTGCTATCTTAAATGCTCCAGGCGCGATTCCACCAACTGTTGCAGGCCCAATAACGACAATACCAGCATCACGAGCTGCTTGATTCATGCCTCTTGCCATTCGCTCAGGAATCCCCTCTGCTGTAACCATAATCGTCTTAAACTGTCCCTTGATGCCTATGGCCTCCATTGTCACATCATACGCTGTTCTAAAAGATGCAAAGTTTAGCAATACATCTGCACTTGGATGCTCTTTTGCTGCATCTTTTGTTGTTTTGTATGTAGGAATCATGATCTCTTCAGGACCATAGAAATACTTATCAAAGTTCCCACCTGAAGTAGGTGCTACTATTGCTGCGACTGAAGGTTTCTCTCTTTGGATAGTAAAATCATAATCGAGCATTCTTTGAATCGCACTTTTGTTGTTGTTCCAAAATATTGCCTGTGTATCTTTTGTAAATAAAGCTCCCATTTTCTCCCCCTACTTCTCTAATGCCATTCTGACTATGTCAGTAACATGTGTCTCAGGACCATAAACCTCTATATAGAGCCCTAATCTATCCGCTGCCTCTTTTATATCCTTAAGACCCTTTTCAAAATTTGGTCCGCCACGACGAACATATATTTTTGTATTGTGCTCTTTCATCTTCTCTGCATAAACTTCAATTGCTTGGATAATTCCTGTAAATGTCTTTGCCACATCTGTAAAGTTGGCAATCGCACCACCGATGATGAGAATCTTATCTCTTCCTTTTGAATCTTTATGTCTTGTCATAAGATCTAGCACAGTTTCAGCATAAAATTTTGTCTCACCAGTTGTTGGCCCACCACTATACTCACCATAGTTTGCCAAATCACCTACAGAGCCTCCATTTGCCTCTGCAAAATCTGCGATAGTGTCTGCATACACAACAGAAGCACCACCACCAGCTACCATTGTCCAGATTCTTCCTGTTGGATTTAGGATTGTAAGCTTCAGCGATGCACCACTTTTAGCATCAGCTTCACTTATTGCCCTCTCTTCTGGAGATTGATCCTCCATACCAAATGCCGTAGGGTACTCTATATCTCCCCACTTCTCACTCATCATAAATCCAGCAGTATCATCCAATCTAGCCACCAAATCCAAAATAGCTAGTTCGTTATTATCCAAAAAGACGATTGGGTTTATCTCAAGATATGCAAAGTTCATATCTCTATAAAATCTAAAAAACTGCTCCGCAAAAGAGATAAACTCCTCTTTTTTATCAGCTGGAATCCCACTTGGGATATTTGATCTAATAGCATGATTGATATCTATATCACTCATATTTATAGGAATAGTGACTTCATTGACCTTCTCTTCCCATCCCTCTTCTACTTCCATGCCACCCTCGACTGACATGTAGAGAACATCATCTTCGCCCACTGTAGTTGCAGATATGTAGTACTCTTGCTCTTGAGAGTGTGGAGTGAAAGGCTCAACAATAAAATGGGTCAAAACCCCATGCTGTCCGCTCAAAAGTGTAGTGGTGTGAGAGCCTTTTTGGCCTATCCAATCCGCTGCTGTTGCCAAATCTACATCCCCTGGCTTATCTTTTTTAAAAAGGACTAGATTGTTTTTGCCTCTTTTGCCAAAAAGCATGTCTGGTTTTGCAACTAGTGGTTCATTTCTCAACCACTCAAAACCATGCTCTTTTGCTTTTGCGTTTAGTTCATCTTTACTTTTAACAAGTACAGACTTAAAACTGTAGTGAAATCCGCTGAAATAGTCTTCCCAGTGTTTAGAGAATAAGGCTTTCCCATCATATTCTCTAATAGCTCTTTGCGCCATATATGCTCCCTTTTTGAGGTTATTTTCACTAATTGTAACACTTTTGGCAAAAATTTAAGATATTAGGAATACAAAAATCAGCACTTTTATTAATTTTTGGGTAATTTCGTAACATAAAATGAGGCAACTCTCTTTGAAGTGTAGAAAATTGAAACTTCTTGAGCTTTTTCTACACTTCTTTGGGAGATAAAATAGCTCTCACCCTGCTCTATTCCATAAAATTTCAGTCTAAGTAGCAAATCTCTATCATCTGAGCTAATTTCATCAATTCCATCCTCTTTTAGCCTCAAGGCTAAATCTTTGGCGATTTGATACTTATAGGCAAAATGTTTTTTACTATCACTATAGAAGTGATAAAAGGGCTTATTTATAAATGCTACAACTACACTTAACAAAAGAGTGGTGAGGACAAAAAAAGAGATGATTTTGTACTTTTTTCTAAACTCAGGAAGTCTAACCCTTAGACCATTTAAAAATGTCTTGAGCATCAAAGGTGTGGCAATTACAATATATGGAGCAAAATTCTCTATATCAACCTTTTGTCTAAATGAGAGCAGAATCGATATAGCTAGGGCACAAAAAGAGAGGAACCATATTATGTTTTTATCCTCTTTTATAAGTGTTCTATAAAGCGAGTAGAAGAGATACACAAAAAGTAGAGGCGAAAATATTGCCGCATACGCACCAATAGTATCCAAGAAGTGCCCCTTTGGTTTTCCTCCACCATCATCAAAACCAAATATATACATATTTATTGTAAAAAGAAGTAGTGTAAAAACTATCTCCCTATCTCTTTTTTTATACAAAAAATAGAAAAAGAGGGCTAGAAAAAGGGCAGAAAAAGAGGTATCCAAAACTGCATAAAAAGGAAGCAAAAGAAGTGATATTTTTCTATTTTTGAAATAGGTGAAAATAAAAAGAAGTAGAAAAAATGTGACTATTCCAGATTTACTCACAAGTAGTGCTGAAGTTAAAATACCAGGTAAGAGGATATATAAAAAAAGAGCTATCAAAGAATCTTGAGGTTTTTTTAGTATTTTTTTTGATATTAGATACAAAAGGGTGGCATTGACTATATGTATCAACACAAAGGGGAGCCTTAGTGCATAATCGTTATAACCAAATAGCTCCAAAAAAAACCTAGCAAAATAGGCCAAAAGGTGTTCGCTCTCAAAAACTATTTTTGCCTCATTGGCACTGATTGAGAGCTCACCTATGTACAGTATGAGCAAAAGAGCGTTTGCAAAGAGTGCAGCAAAGAGTATATAGTTTGTATAGCCTCTAGCTTGATTCATTCTCTAGTTGTACTCTTGAAATCTAAATCCATTTGCTTTTAACTTTTCTCTTATGCTATTTTGGTGCTCCACTCCTCTAGTCTCTGTAGCGATAGTAACATGTGCATCTCCATAATCAAGAGCTGTAGAAGTTCTATCATAATCTATTTTTACAATATTTGCACCACAATCACTCAAAACATCAGTTAGAGATCTCAAGCTACCTGGCTTATCTACAAGCGTTACTATTAGGTGCATTTTTCTATATGACTTCAAAAGCCCTTTTTCGATTATGAGATTTAGCATTGTGACATCTATATTTCCACCAGTAAGAATAGCTCCAATCTTATCACCTTTATCTATCTTGATCTTCTCATGCATAAGAGCTGCCACACCAGTAGCTCCAGCACCCTCTACTACGATCTTTTGTCGCTCTAGTAGAAACAAAATCGCATTTGCAATCTCCTCATCATCTACTTGAACTATGTCATCTACAAGCTCTAAAATATTCTCTAAATTTTTAGGGTTAGTATCTCTAACTGCTATTCCATCTGCAATAGTTTTTACAGATTTAGAATCTATCACCCTTCCGCCTTTAAATGAATCAAAAAGAGCTGGAGCACCTTTGGAAGTAACGCCTATGATCTCTACATTTGGTTTTATCTGTCTATATGCTGAAGCCACTCCACTAATCAATCCTCCACCGCCAATAGGAACTAGGATTTTATTGATATCTGGCATCTCGTTTAATATCTCTAAGGCTACAGTTCCTTGGCCAGCCATGACATCTTCATCAGCAAAGGGGTGGATAAATTGCATATTTCTCTCTTTTGAGAGTTTTAGTGCATGTGCGCAAGCCTCATCATAGTTGTTACCAACCAAAACAACCTCCCCACCATATCTCTTAACACCCAAAATCTTTGTAAGTGGTGTAGCTTCTGGCATAACAATGACTGCAGGCATATTAAAATACCTTGCACTATATGCAACACCTTGTGCATGATTTCCTGCACTTGCAGCTATAACACCAGCACTTATATCTATCTCCCCTCTTTGCATTAGTATTGAGATTTTATTAAAAGCTCCTCTTAACTTATATGCACCAGTATGTTGGAGATTCTCCTTTTTTAGAAATATTGAACAACCACACATCTCGCTTAGATTTGGAGCTAAAGCTAGAGGAGTAGGTTGAATAATCTCTTTTACTCGCTCACTAGCCTCTACTATCTTGCTTAGTTCTATCATCCATTCAACCTTTTGTGCTCAACCATAATACATCTATCTTGAATAACACTTATACCAGCCTCTTTGGCTTTTTTTTCTGAATTTTCATCTCTTATGCCAATTTGCATCCAAACCACTTCTACTCCACCTCTTTTTAGCACACTATCTACTATCTGTTCAACTGCACTTGATTTTCTAAAAATATTCACTATATCTATCTTCTCTTCTATCTCTTCAATAGATCTATAAACCTTTTGACCCAAAATCTCATCCTCTTTTGGGTATATTGGAAATATCATATATCCCATATTTTGCATATATTTTGCCACTCTATAAGAATCCTTCTCTTCTTTTGGAGACAAACCAACCACTGCTATATTTTTGCAATTTTTTAAGATATTTTTGATATCTTCTCCATTTTCATTGGATTTTGAACTATCTAATGCCATCTAAAACCTTTTGATTCTTTTTATTGATATTTTATAATTGTATCGAAATAAAAATATAGTAGAATAATCAAAACATGTATAAAGAGGGGTTTCATGGAATCGTACAAAGATATAAAGGCGTATTATAGAAGAGAAGAGAGATATGAGGGGCTGCAAATTGTTTTTGGTGACAAAAGTGAAAATAGAGTGAAGATTCAAAACATAATAGAAGAGATGACAAAAAAACATGGGGTAGAACCAAAAATATATGAAAACTGCTACAGGGATGATCCTTGTAAGTGTGCATTTTATATTGAGTTTGAAGATGATTATGACAAGATAGCAGGTGACTACTTTGAGGATATTTTGTGCAATCTAGGTATAAAAAAGTGCTCATAAATTCATAAGTGAATAATTTTCACAAAAAACTCACTAATTGTAATATTGTATTTAATAATATTTGAGTAGTATAGCCTTCAAATTAAATTTTCTATAAATTTTGGAGATGGCTATGCTCAAAGAGAAGCTTGAGGAAATAATGGCGGATAAGCACTGCAAAGAAGTCGTGCTTATATTTGTTGATGATGATATCTCAAGCTTAAGACTTGCAGAAACATACCTTAGGAGTCACTTCAAAAAGATATATGTAACAACTTCTCCCTATGAGGCACTAGATATATACAAAGAGCAAAAAGTTGATATAGTAATAAGTGATATTTCGATGCCAGAACTAAATGGGATAGAATTTGCAAGAAAAATAAAAGAGATAAACAAAGATGCAAACATTATCATCGCTACAAATTTTTTAGATTCTAACTATCTTTTTGATTCTATAAAGATCGGCATAAAAAGCTATCTTACTAAACCTCTAGATCTCATTCAGCTAGGCTCAGAACTAGCCTCTATATCTGATGATTTAGCTCAAAAGAGGATAGCTAAAAACAATAAAAATCTTTTGACTCAATACAAATATGCTATGGATGCTTCAACTATACTCTCCAAAACTGACCCAAAAGGAATAATCACCTATGTCAATGATAGATTTTGTGAAATATCAGGATTTAGCAAAGAAGAACTATTAGGCAAACCTCACTCAATAATACGACATGAAGATATGAAAAGTGAAGCATTCAAAGATCTTTGGGATACGATTAAAAATAAAAAAACATGGAAAGGCGTGGTCAAAAACCGCAAAAAAAATGGAGGTTTTTATATAGTCGATGCGACAATCATACCTATCACAAACGAAAAAGGAGAGATAGAGGAGTACATAGCTGCAAGACATGATGTCACAGAGCTTGAAAGCTACAAAGAGCTACTTAAAAATCAGCTAGACTCATCCAAAGAATCTCTAAGTGAGAAGATACATTTTATGGCAGAATACGAGAAAGCAATAGATGCTGGAAGTGCATTTTGCAGAACAAGTATTGATAAAAACATAAGATATGTCAATGATACTTTTTGTGAGATGCTAGGCTACAACAAGGAGGATTTAGTAGGCAAAAACTACTATGATATATCAGATAGTGATTTTTTCATGTCTGTCAGAGAGGACATAGAATCAAAAATTCACAACAATGAGATATGGAGAGGTCTTTTTAAACACAAAAAAAGTGATGGATCTTTGTGCCATACAAGTAGCTCATTTGTCCCCATAACTTCAAAAGAGGGAGAAGTTGTGGAGATTATGAGGATTCACAAAGATATCACTGAAATAATAAACCTAAACAAAGAGATAATAGACACACAAAAAGATATAGTTGTTACACTTGGCTCAATAGGTGAAATGCGTTCAAAAGAGACTGCTCATCATGTAAAGAGAGTAGCCTTGTATTCACACAAGCTTGGCAAAGATTATGGACTTGATGAACACTCATTAGAGCTTCTAAAGCTAGCCTCCCCCATGCATGATATTGGAAAAGTGGCAATCCCTGATGTAATACTCAACAAACCTGGCAAACTAGATGCTGAAGAGTTTGAAGTAATAAAAAAACATACACTACTTGGACATGAGATGTTAAAAGGCTCCAGTAGAGAGATATTAAACACTGCAGCAACTATAGCTCTAGAACATCATGAGAAGTGGGATGGGAGTGGCTATCCACATGGCAAAAAGAGTGAAGATATACATATTTTTGGAAGAATAACAGCAATAGCAGATGTATATGATGCACTTGGTTCAAAGAGATGCTATAAAGATGCATGGGGTGTTGAAGAGATTTGCGAGCTACTAAAAAGAGAGAAGGGAAAAGCCTTTGAGCCTAGACTTGTAGAGATATTTTTTAACAATATAGACTATTTTGAGGATATCAGGAAAAAGTTCAGCGATGAATCATAGGTAAGCATAACTAAATGGCTAATGAGGAAGAAAAAACAGAAGAACCCACCGCCAAAAAGATAGAGAAAGCTAGAGAAGAGGGAAATGTACCAAAGTCTATGGAGACCTCTGGATTCTTATCTCTTCTTGTTGGCTTTATAGCTCTTTTTGTCTTTTTCTGGTGGGTCGTTGGACATATAAACAATCTCTACAGATACTACACCTCATTTATTGGAGAGGAGATTACAAGCAACACAATAGTTGCAATTTCTATTAGAACCATGATAGATGTGGGCTTGATTTTAGCCCCATTTGCTATTGCACTTGTTATTGCTGGGATAGTGGGCAATGTCTCTCAATTTGGTTTTAACTTCACAACAAAAGTATTAACTCCAAAGTTTGAAAAACTAAACCCAATAAAAGGCTTTAAAAATGTTATATCTATAAAGAAGCTAATAGAGGGTTTTATGATCACTCTAAAGGTTTTTATATCTCTAATAGTTGGTTTTTATATCTTCTATCTATTTCTTCAAGAGCTAGTGACAGTCTCTCTCTTTCCACTTCCTGAACAGCTCGTTTGGTTTAAAGATAGAGCTATGATTCTAATAGGTGTTATGTTACTTCTCTTTTTAGCTATAGCAATGATTGATTTAGCTATCAAAAGATATCAATACTTCAAGGGCTTAAGGATGAGCAAACATGAGGTAAAAGATGAGTTTAAGCAGATGGAGGGGAATCCAGAGATAAAAAGAAGAATAAGACAAATCATGATGCAAGCCTCAGCAAAAAGAATGATGCAAGAGATTCCTAGTGCAGATGTGGTAGTCACAAACCCAACTCACTATGCTGTTGCACTAAGATATGACACATCAAAAGAGAGGGCTCCAAAAGTCGTAGCAAAAGGGGTCGATAATGTCGCTTTGAAAATTAAAGAGATAGCTTTGGAGCACGATATACAGATAGTAGAAAATCCACCACTTGCAAGGGAGCTATATAAGCTTGTAGAGGTCGATAGAGAGATACCTGAGGCTCTATATCAAGCTGTAGCGGAAGTACTTGCTTATGTGCACAAAATATCCAAAAAATATAGAGATTAAATTTTCATTACGATATAATGAGACATTATCAACAACCATACCAAAAAAGGTGATAGAAAATGGCAGAGGTAAAACTAAAAACAGATACTTTTCTAGTCTCAGAGACTGACAAGAAGGGCGTTATAACTTTTGCAAATGAGGACTTTTGCAAGATTGCTGGTTATGAACTAAAAGAGCTAATAGCCAAAAACCACAACATTGTAAGGCACCCTGATATGCCAAAGGCTGCTTTTAAAGACCTGTGGGATACTGTACAAAGTGGTAAAGTATGGACTGGCGTGGTCAAAAATAGTTGTAAAAATAGAGATGACTACTACTGGGTTTTTGCTACTGTATATCCTATGGAAAATGGGTACATGTCGTGCAGAAGAAAAGCTAGTGAAGATGAGATACAAAAAGCTTCAGAACTCTACAAAACTTTGAACTAACACAGGAGAGATAATGTCAAATATGTCACAAGCAGTAAAAATTTCGATTACTTCAGTAATATTTATTGTTGCCCTAATAGCTCTTTTTGCTATACAGAGCACCATAATTACAGCCATAGCTATTGGCATAGCTTGGTTACTCATGCTTACTTTCTCAGGTGGTGGGATAAGTGAAGATGGAAAGATAGTAAAACAACTAGATGATTTCAATGAACTTTTGGATTTTGAGAGAAATGAGCTAAAGCCACTAAATATCAACAGTGAAGATTCTGCTGGAAAGATTGCTACAAAAATAGATAAAATTTCAAAACACTACATAGATAACAACCTAAAAGATATGAAGGTTGTAGGAGAGGCGGTACTTCTTGCAAGCAAAATATCAAAAGGTAGCTTTGAGGGTAGAGTAAAAGCTGAAGCTAGTTCACCTCAGACAAAAGTACTAGCAAGAACAATGAATGAGATGCTTGATGCCATGGAGAGATATGTTGCCCTCTCAAAAGATACTCTAAATGCATACTCTACTGGAGATTTTGAGTCCAAAATAACACAAGAGGCTAGTGGGGATATCAAGGGACTTTTTGATGGGATAAATAGGCTTGGAGATGCACTCTCCAACATGGAGAAGCAAAACAAAGACAATACATCACAAATAGAAGATAGTTCAAAAAAATTAACTGGAGCAATCAACGACCTACAAACCAATACTTTTAAAGAACTTGATAGTGTAGTTGATGATGTAACTGAGAAGATAAATAAGGCAAGTAGGTCAGAAAATGATCTAGCCGATTCGCTCTCACACCTAACAGAATCTGCTGAAAATATCAAATCTGTTCTAACAGTCATAGGGGATATTGCAGATCAGACAAACCTACTAGCTCTAAATGCTGCAATAGAAGCAGCCAGAGCTGGTGAGCATGGAAGAGGATTTGCAGTTGTTGCTGATGAGGTTAGGAAACTAGCTGAGAGAACACAAAAATCACTAGCTGAAACTCACTCATCTGTAAATATAGTGGTTCAAGCTATCAATGACAGTAGCGATAGGATGAATTTAAATGCAAAAGAGATAGACAATCTAGTGACAGATATTGAGCAGGTAAAATCTAGAATGCAAGATGTTTTGAAGGTTTTAGATTCTCTATCTAACTCTTAGATATTTTAGGAGTTTTTTGTGAATGAAATAGTTCTAGATTCTCCTCTTGATATGCATCTTCATCTAAGAGAGGGTGATATGCTAAAAAGGGTTGCAAAATATAGTGCTAGCTCTTTTAGCGGTGCAGTAGTTATGCCAAATTTAAATCCTCCCGTTGATTCTTCAGAGAGATTAGAAAGCTACAAAGATGAGATCTTAAGACACTGTGATGGTGAAGTTTTTGAGCCATATATGGCACTTTTTTTTAGAGACAGCCTAAAAGAGAGCGATCTTATAAAAGCCAAAGAGAGTGGGGCGTTGATAGTCAAGCTCTACCCAAAAGGGGCTACCACAAATAGCCAAAGTGGTAGCGAAGAGATTTTGAGCAGTGCAAACAAAAGAGTATTTGAGATGATCTCAGAAGTTGGATTAAAGCTCTCAATACACGGTGAGAGCAATGGTTTTGTCCTCGATAGAGAAGATGAATTTTTGCCAATATATGAAGAGATTGCAAAAAACTTCCCAAAACTAGGGGTAGTTATAGAGCACATGAGCACAAAAAATGCACTAGATTCTTTGAATAAATATGAAAACTTAAGTGCAACCATCACACTACACCATATAGCTCTATCTTTAGATGACCTAATTGGTGGGGCACTAAATCCTCACCACTTCTGTAAACCTATAATAAAAACTCCACATGATAGAGATGCTCTCCTAGAAGCTGCTTTGGAGGCCAACAAAAAAGTCTGCTTTGGAAGTGATAGTGCTCCACACTACAGAGACAAAAAGGAGTGTGCAAATGGAGCAGCAGGAATTTTTAGCACACCTATTGCCTTGCCCTTTTTAGCTCATATTTTTGATAAGCATGGAAAAGTGCAAAATCTTCAAAAATTTGTAAGCGATAATGCTAGAGAGATATATGGAGTAAATCCTCCAAAAAAAGAGGTGAGGATTGTAAAACAAGAGAGCCCAATAGAAGCACACTACGATGAAGTTGTGCCTCTTTGTGCTGGAAAAAAATTAGATTGGAGCATCCTCTAAGAAAAGAGAGATACTCCAAAAGCCTAAGGCTTCAAAAGGGCTGATATCTCTTTAAATGCCTCTTCTACCTTTTTTTGATTTTCACCATCTACATAGGTACAATTTGATGCAACCCCTAAAGTGCTATTTTTCCATCCAATAACCTCTGTAGTGTATCCATCTATCTCACCTGCATGGGAGTAACTATTGTCTTCTGGATTAAAAGCAAGACCTAATCTATATTTCACACCGCTTCCATCATCTACGCTATGTTTTTCTAGCAGTTCATGAAGACTTTTTGAGATTCCAACTCCTGCTCCTGCGGCCACTACATATTTGACAAGATCATTTGTAGATGAGACCATACCTCCTGATGCACTTCCCTCATCTAGATTTTTCCACTCACTTACATTATCTAAGACACCATCATTATCCATATCACCCCTGCCAGCTACCACTCCACTTGTTTGACTTTTGGCATAAAATGTATTTTTAAGTCCCAAAGGGGTAGTCACATGTTCACTCATAAGCTCTTTTAAGCTTTTGCCAACTTTCTCCTCTACTGCAAGTCCA
>JAABSR010000040.1 GCA_011390245.1 Campylobacterales bacterium | reverse complement strand
CAATCCACAACAAAAGATATGAATAATGCTATAAAAACTGACCCTATTATGAGTGCAAAAATATTAAAAATCGCAAACTCTCCTCTATATGGCTTTAGAAGTAAAATAGAATCTCTCCAACACGGAGTCTCAATGCTTGGCAAAGATAGAATTTTGGCTATTATACTTCAAGACGCTTTTGTGGGTGAATTTGAAAATCTTGATCTCTCTCCATACAACATAAACTCAAAAACCTTCTATGAAGTATCTACAAAAAGAATGCAGCTAATGACATTTTGGTTCTCAAAAGTTTCAATAAACCTCCTACCAATCCTTACAACTTCTGCACTACTTGGAAATATAGGGATGGCTGTTGTAGCTAAAGAGATAAAAAGAAGGAAAGTAGAGAGTGATTTTAAGGAGATACTAGAGAAAAGCCAAAACTACCACGCTGCAGAGAGTGAGATATTTATGACAAGCACTGAAGAGGTTAGTGCAGATATTATGTCTCACTGGGGATTGGATCACATGCTTTCTCAATCTGTGAGATTTAGCTTTGATATAGCAAATGCACCAGGGGATGTAAAACATCTTGCCATAGCAAATTATGTAGCTTATAACACTATCTCTTCCATAGATTCTAGGGTCAGGGCTGATTTGAGTGAAGAGATGGGTGAATTTTTAGGTGAGATGAACTTTGAGGTCAAACCATACAAAGATGCACTTCTAAAACTTATGGATCTTGAAAATAGATAGCATAAAAGCAAAATAGACATCCATGAACTCAAATCAATTGAGCAAAGAGACAACCTCTATGATAGATGATATTCTAAAATCTCAAAATATTCTTCTTATAATATTTAGTATCCTAAAAAATCTAAGTTCAAAAAACTATCTAGTTGGTGGATGTGTGAGAGACTTCTTGATAAAAAAGCAGCCAAAAGATTTTGATATTGTCACTGATGTGGATATCAACACTCTAGAGATACATTTTAGAGATGCGGGCTTTAGTGTCGAGGGAAGTGGAAAGGAGTTTTTTGTTTTAAATATTGGAAAAAAAGGCAAAAATTTTGAGATCTCAAATTTTAGAAAAGATATAGATTATATTGATGGCAGAAGACCACAAAGAGTTGAGAAGACAGATATTTATGAAGATGCGAAGAGGAGAGATTTTACAATAAATGCTCTATATCTTGACCCTTTTTCCCTAGAGGTAATTGATCCAAATGGTTTAGGGTTAAAAGATTTAGAGGGTAGGATTTTAAGATTTATTGGAAACCCACGCGATAGAATCAAAGAGGATCATCTAAGGATTTTTAGATTTTATAGATTTATATCCAAAGGCTTTATACCAGAGAGAAGATCTCTTAGGGAAGTTAGAAAACTATTTAGCACCTACTACTCTGATATCACGCCAGAGAGAGTGCGAGAAGAGATAGAAAAGATGTGTTTGAAGGGTTAAATCTATCTCTATTACCCTACTCTTTTAACTTCCTAAGCTCTGAAGAAATGTCATCTTGCCTCATGAAATGCTCACCTATCAAAAAAGCATCTACGCCTGCTTTTGAGAGTTCATCTATTATCTCTTTATTGTCTATCCCACTCTCTGCTACTATGATTTTTCCATTTGGAATGAGAGGAATAAGATCAAAAGAGAGTCTCATATTCATCTCAAAGCTCTTCAAATCTCTATGATTTATTCCAATGATATCTGCTCCTGCAAAAATAGCCTTCTTAAGATCGCTTTTGTCATGAATCTCCACCAAAGCTTCCATGCCCAAATGTCTTGTATAGTCCAAAAGCTCTTTTAGCTCTTTTTGGGATAAGGCTGCTGCTATGAGAAGTACAAAATCAGCACCATAAACTAACGCTTCTAAAAGCTGATATTTATCAACTATAAAATCTTTTCTCAAAAGAGGGGTTGGTACATATCTCCTAATTTGAGTTAAATACTCTAAATCACCCTTGAAGAAGTGAGGCTCTGTTAGGACAGAGAGTGCATCAGCTCCACCCTCTTCATAAGCTTTAGCTATAAGAATTGGGTCAAAATCCTCTCTAATAACTCCTTTGCTTGGCGAAGCTTTTTTGACCTCTGCTATGATTTTTATATCACCCTTCTTGTTTGAGGCAAGAGCACTTTTTACATCTCTTGGGGTAAATGGATTATAAGCTAGTGATCTACCTAGCCAATCAAATGGATAGTCAACTTTTCTCCTCTCCAAATCCTCTTTTGTTCTCTCTATTATCTTATCTAAAATCATAAATCTCCTCTTATTTGCACTCTTTAATAAGCTCCCAGTGCTCTCTAACCTCTTCTTCTTCAAAACCTATTTTATCTACTACTAATTGCATAGTCTCTTTTGCTTTTTGACACATTCTAAGCTTGTAGTATCCCCACGCCAAAGAGTCTAGATAGTATGCTGATTGTGGGTTAATTTTTAGAGCTTCTCTTACAAACTTTAGCCCCTTTTTGTAGTCAATATCATGATCTATAAGAATATACCCTAAGAAATTTTGATACACATCATTTTCTATACCCTCTAATGCTCTCTCTAGCTTATTTACAACCAAACTTAAAATCGTATCATCTATAGCACCTTTTGCTGAAGCCAACTCGTACTCATATATCGCCTCTTGAGCTAGATAGTTCTTATCATTTGTCTCTTTGTAGAGCTGTTTTGCGATTTTTTTTGAGTTCTCAAAATCTTCAGTTACTCTATAAATATCTAGCAACATCCTATCATTAATACTCTCATTCTTTAAGAACTCTATAGCATCATCTATTTTGTACAAAGAGAGATATATCTCCACTATATTTTTGGCATATATCTCATCTTTGTGCACTCTGTAAAGTTTTTTGTATGTCTCAAGAAGTTGGTCATATCTCTTCTCTTCGTTATAGATTCTAGTCAATTTTTCACACAACATTCTATCGCATCCATATATACGAATATGACTCTCAAGATAGGAGATCGCATCATTTTTTCTATCACTAAATAGATAAATAGTATTCACCAGTCTATCTAGGATTCTTTTACTATTGTTGACTCCATAAGCACTCTCGAGATATTTGATTGACATTCCATAATCTTCCAAACCAAAATATATAGATGCAATAAGCTCTAGATTCTCTTCGCTCCTGTTTGTTTTTAGAATCTTGTGCATCTCTTTTAGTGCATTTTCAAAATCACCCTTTTGAATCATCGCACCAATCATAAGTCTGCCTATTTGGATGTTTTCATGATTTTGCAGATACTCTTTTGATTGCTCTATTGCACTATCTACATCCCCTAGCTTTATAAGCAGTGCAATAGACTCTTTTTTATACTCAGGTTTTTTTGTCTTATCATATAGCTCTTCAAATATTATTCTTGAGCTATTGTAGTCTTTGCTCTCTAGAGTGTCCAAGGCTTCAAGGATCATTCTATCTTCACCATCAAAACTCTTTTTTGAAGAATCAACACCTACAGTTCTATTTGCACACCCAGTAAAATAGATTAGAACTAGAGAGATTATAAAGATATTTAATACGCCTATTCTACTGCTATACACTCTTCAAACACCTCTCTACAATCTTTTTTGTACCTATCCCAAAATGGAAACTCTCTGCACTGCTTTGGTCTAACCTCATATATAAGGCAGCAGAGATTGTTCTCATCAAAAAATACACAACCATAATCGCCCTTTTTGAGAATCTTTTCACTCAAACTATATCTATATTTTACTTTTTTTATAAATCTTCTTGTAAACTCATCAAACTCTACCCCCAGCATATTGGAAATATCCCTCATCTCAGAGATGCTAACCCAAATATATCCGCTCTCACCTCTGCAACACGCACCATTGCATATATTGCACTTAAGAGGAAAAAATCTAAAACTAAAACCTTCCCTCTCTACATAGTTCATATATTATACTTTATGCTATGTGTATTGGCTCTTTTAAATATATCTTTTGCCTCTTCTGAGTAGTCATCTCCCCAAAAAGAAACAAATGGGGGCAAAATCTTATCGCTACTTTTTGAATTCTGTCTAGCCCTACAAAAAAATATAGTAGCAACTCTATCTATTTTTGGGTGCAAAAATCTTATCTCTATTGGATTTAACCCCGTACTCTCTAGAGCAACCATACAAGAGCTAAACTTTTTTGCATCATAACAAAAAATAAGATCACCTTTTGGTTTTAGGATTTTTTTTGCCTTTTTTATCAAATCTTCAAAATAGAGGTTGTCTTCATATCTAGCAACTCTTATTATCTCATTTTTAGTTTGAATAGATTCTTTTGACCAAAAAGGAGGATTTGAGATAATTGCATCAAACTTGAGATCTAAAAAGTTGTAATCTTCAAAAGAATCAAATAAAATATTTGCCTCAATCTTATTTACTCTAGCATTTATATTTGCAAGCTCTACCATCTCCTTTTGTCTATCAATCATATATAGATTTAGGGTGGGATTATCTCTTTTTAAAAGTAGCGATATTATACCGCACCCACACCCTATGTCTAGAATCTCTCCTCTACTCACAAATGCTGAAGCAAAATCGTATAAAAAGATAGAGTCACTATTGTATAGATAGCCATTTTCGTATTGATAAAAAAGCAAAAAAGAGCTTTATTGGTAGTAGCTCAAAGAGCTTTTGCCAAATTTTTTGTACTTAAATAGTTCTAGCTTTCCAATACTTTTAGGCATCTCTTCACTGCTTAGATGCTCAACAATTATAGCTTTAAGATTAGAAGTAGGTACGATTTTAATAAGCTTTATACATCTACTATAGATATCTTCATTTCCTTCTCTTGTGCTAAAAGGTGGATCAAAATAGTAGAAGACTCCATCTTTATAATCCTCTAAAGAAGCAAAACTCTTAGGTAGCAACTCAAACGAATCTCCAAAAACCAGCTCTGAGTTGCTACTATCTATTTTTGATGCATTTCTTTTTAAAACCTCAAAACTATCTCTATTTTTTTCAAAAAAGAGAGCCTTTTTAGCACCACGACTTAATGCCTCAAATCCAATAGAACCACTCCCTGCAAAAACCTCAACAAACAAAGAATCGACCACCTCAAAAGATAAGGAGTTGAAAAGTGATTCTCTCAAAATTGATTTTGAGCTTCTAGTGGTGGAGATATCTGCCATCTCCAATCCTCTACCCTTATACTTACCAGCCACTATTTTGATGCTATTTTGGACTTTTTTGTTAGCTCTTTTCATAATGTCCTATTATTGTCCTTGTAAGATCTTTGGTAAATTGCACACAAAGCCTCTCTATCTTTGCCTCTAGCTCTTTAATATCTTCATTTGATTCTCTATCATTACTATCATACTCCAAAGCCCTATATAACTCTTCTATTTTTAGAAGTAGTGTAGATTTTGTAAATGGTTTGGATAGATTTGCCTCTACGCTTTTTCCAATCATAAAAATAGGTTTATCAATATCCAAAAATTTATCACAAACAACAATATCACTATCTCTGTATGGCGTAAGATAATCCCTCAAAAATCTCTCCAAAGCATCACTTAACAATAAAGAGTCACAAACTACTGATAATTTCATCTATAAATCTCCTTTTCACTGAGCAAAGCCCAGTGAAAATTCCCCTCACTAAAGCTTTGCCCTTGGCAAGAATAAAACCCCTCTAGATTCGCTAAAAACTCAAACATACTAACTGCAATCCTCTTTAAAAAGTCCACCCTGCATAGAACCAGTAAGCCCAAAAACATCATAAGTTTTTGGTGTGGCAACTCTCCCTCTAGCAGTTCTCTCAATAAATCCATTTGCCAATAAAAATGGCTCTATCACATCCTCAATAGTTCCCTCATCTTCACTCAAAGCTGCAGCTATTGTATTTAAGCCAAGCGGACGACCTCTAGATTCTACTAAAAGTCTTAGGAGTTTTAAATCAAGCTCATCAAAGCCTTTATCATTTACACCTAGCTCATCTAGTGCATAAAAGCATCTATCTAGCTCTATGGTGTTTTTATCTTCAACATCAGCAAAATCTCTTACTCTTCTCAATAATCTAAGAGCAATCCTAGGAGTGCCGCGACTTCTTTTTGCTATCTCTTTTGCAGCGTCATTTCCACACTCTTTAGAGAGTTTTTTTGATGCTTGTATGACAATATTGGAGAGCTCATCTTGGCTGTAAAACTGTAGCCTAAAGTTCATGCCAAACCTATCCCGCAAAGGATTACTAATCATCCCAGCTCTAGTAGTAGCACCTATGAGGGTAAATTTTGGGAGATCTATTTTGATTGTCTGCGCGGCAGGACCACTTCCTATGATCATATCAAGCTTATAATCCTCCATAGCTGGATACAATATCTCCTCAACAGTAGGACGCAATCTATGAATCTCATCAATAAACAATATATCGCCATCATCTAGATTTGTAAGTATCGCAGCAAGCTCTCCTGGAATCTCTATCATAGGAGCTGCTGTTACTTTTATGTTTGCCTCCATCTCATGGCTGATGATATGTGCAAGAGTAGTTTTTCCAAGACCTGGGGGGCCAAAAAAAAGAATATGATCTAAAAAGTTCTCCCCCCTCTTTTTGCTAGCTTCTATAAAAACTTTTAGATTCTTCTTTGTCTGCTCTTGACCTATATACTCTTCCCATCTATTTGGACGAAGTGAACACTCATCTTCACTCTCTATCTCAAATTTCTCTATCTCTACTACTCTCTCCACTAATAGCTCTCACTTATATTTGGAAAATCTCCACTTTTTACATCATCTATATATCTCTCCAATGCCTCTTCTACCTGCTGTGCACCATCTAGATATCTTCTTACAAATTTTGGTTTGAAATCTCTAAAAAACCCAAAAGCATCACTCCACACAAGAACCTGTCCATCTACGCCATTTCCACTACCTATGCCAATGACTGGAATATTTACAGATTGTGTTATCTTAGTAGCAACATCTCTTTTCACACCCTCGCAGACTATACAAAAGACTCCAGCATCCTCAAGTGCTTTTGCATCCTCTATAAGCATATCCTCTTCATTTTGATTTTTGCCCTTTATCTTGTAGCCACCATCTCTTCTAAGTGCTTGAGGCATAAGTCCAATATGACCCATGACGGATATCTTCTCTTCAATCAGAGATTTTATAATCTCTGCTTTCTCCTTGCCACCCTCTATCTTTATAGCACTAGCACCGCTCTCTTTGAATACTTTTATAGCACTTTTTAGGGCTTCATCTTTTGTAGAGTAATAACCAAAAGGCATATCAAAGACTATCAAAGAATCTTTAGCACCTCTACATACTGCCTTTGTGTGATATATCATCTCTTCAATTGTTATACTAAGAGTATCATCCTTGCCATTGAAGCTGTGATTTAGGCTATCACCTACCAAAATGATATCTACTTTCCCATCAAATATCTTGGCAAAAAGATAATCATATGCAGTGATCATAACTATAGGAGAGCCATTTTTTCTACTTTTAATCGATTCTACTGTATTATTTGCCATATTTTGTACATCTTTTTGGTTTTGGTTTTTTGAGATATCATCTATATAAAGATGAGTATATCAAAATTTTTGTTTTAGATTGTTTTAAAAGGTAGCACTTGGGCATTACAACTCAGATTCAAGAAGAGATCGATTATGAGATAATCGATGAATTCATACAACATTTTGGAATGATGCTAGATACTCTTGAGAGTGTTATAATCTCTCTAGAGCAAGAGAATAGATACAAACAAGCCATCAACGAGATATTTAGAGTTATGCACAATCTAAAATCTGCTTCCTCTTATCTGAAAATTGAGCCTATGAGAAAAATGTGTGAACTAGTTGAGGAGACAATAAGTGTAGCAAGAGAGCTAGAAGGCCCTGCGAGTGCCGAGCTTATGGACTGGCTTCTTCTAGCTTCAGATCAGCTAAAAAACTGGTACGATGATATAGTAAATGATAATAAACTTTCACCCACAAACAAAAAAATAATAAGAATACCTCTTGAAATGGAGAAAAAGTGAAAAAATTAGTAGCATATATAACAGCTGGACTACCTAGTAGGGATTTTAGCATTGATGTAGCACTTGGATTGGCTGAAAATGGAGTTGATATTTTAGAGCTTGGGATTCCATTCTCAGACCCTGTGGCTGATGGTCCAGTGATAGAAAAAGCCAACTTAAAGTCTCTAGAGCTTGGCTTTAAAATGGATGATATTTTTTATATCAGCAAAGAGATTGCCACAAAAATAGAGACTCTCTGGATGGGCTATTTCAATCCATTCTATGCAAGAGGTGTAGATTTTTATGCCTCCAAAGCAAAGGAGCTTGGGGTTAAAGGCTTTATCATCCCTGATCTACCACTAGAAGAATCTAGAAAATATTTAGAGATGATAGAAAAAAACTCACTATCTCTTATCTCTTTTGTTGCCCCAACAGATAGCAAAAAGAGGATAGAGGAGATTTTAGAAAAAGATATCTCAAAATTTATATACCTAGTAGCTTATGCTGGCATCACAGGTGCAGCAAAAAGTGAAGATCTAAATAGTGTAGTAGAAAATATCAGAGAGTATAGTTCTACGCCAATATATCTAGGCTTTGGAGTAGATAGAGATAATGCCAAAGAGAGAGCAAAAAATGTAGATGGTGTCATAGTTGGGAGTGCGTTTGTAAAGATACTCATGGATGAGAGCTTGACAAATAGCCAAAAACTCACTAGAATCACGACCCTCTCAAGAGATATCAAAGAAAGAATAAACTCTTAGGAGCTATTTTTGGGGCTGACTTGGATTTCGACGGGAGCAGAATAGCTTTGGCTGCATGTCGGCATGGGTACGCCGTAAAACTGCCTACAACTAATAAACGCAAATAACGCAAATTACGCTCCGGCTGCTGTAAAAGCAGCTTAATCCTTTCGAGGAGCAGTCGCACTTTTTGATGCTAACTAAGAAAGAGGCGGCTTAACACTAGATAGCTTGATTCTTGCCCTGCTCGATGCAAGAGTGACCTTAGAGCTTTGATGAGTTGAGCTTTGGGGGTTGAGCTTAAACTTGTCGAGATTTATCAATCCCATCTAAACATGTAGAGGCTTTAGTAGGTTCTGTTTGCGGACTGCGGTTCGATTCCGCACAGCTCCACCATATAAAAAATATCAGTTTTGCCTTTTTATATTTGTCATATTCTGCGTGCGTTCCTATAAATCTAACATATATCGTCTTATAGGGGTAGTTGATTTTACTAATACACCTCTTTCCTGTGTCCTATCCTAACTATCAAAATCAATAAAATATTGTTTTCGATTTTGTACACTACTCGGTAGTCTCCAACTCTTAGTCGGTATTTGCCTTTGTGTTCTCCCTTTAGGGCTTTGATGTTGTTTTTTAGATTATCTGGATTTTCTGCAAGCTTAGTTATTTTTTCTTTTATTAACTTCTGCATAGGCTTATCTAGTTCTGCAAGCTCTTTAAGTGCTTCCTCTAAATAGTCCACGCTATACAAGCTATATTCCTAAGCGTTTATATGCTTCTTCTGCACTTATTGTTTTGGTTTTACCACTTTGTAAATCATCAAGTCGTTTATCTGCAATTTTTTCATCAAGATAATCAAAATAAAAAGTGAGTGCTTTTTGTATGATTCTGCTCTTTTTATCGCTTAGCTCTTTTGCTACGCTCTCAAGCTCTTTGGCTACATCTTTATCTATGGTTATGCTCATTTTAACAGCGTTTGTGTAGTTATTTGCCATCTGCTTTATCCTTATAAGTATATGGATAATTGTATAGATAAAAATATAAAAACAGTCTTAAAATAACCCAAATTGCTAGTTTTTCCAACCATAGCAAATATGGAATCCTTTGTGTTTTAGCCCATGAAAAAGTCTAGGGATGTGGCATGATTTATCTCCATTTTGTAAATCTTCTATATAAACGCCTGTAAATCTTTTGCTTTTTACCCTTGCCACTTTTCTACCCTATTTCTACCCTATAGAAAAAATCACAAGATCATCAATTTTAATATTAGTGTCATTTAGATATATCTATTTGATATTTGTACTAGTGGTTATCTCTCCCTTAGTTCTGAATGGATGTCTCAGATAGACTTCGCATTATTTAAAATGGTTTCTATAGTTTCTACTGTATAAGTTGAGTCTAGTCCCCAAAGTTTTGCAAGTCCATTTGCGTTTTCTGCCAACTGCGGTATGGCACTATTTGGGATATTTGCTTTTTCAAGGGTTGTAGGTGAACCTATTTTTTCAAACCATCTTTGAAGCTCATCAATAGTGCTTTGTGGATCATCACTATGCAATATCTCTTTTGCAAACCTCTTAAAAGGCTCAATATTTTGATCTTTGTACCATTTCATCCAAGCAGGGATCACAACAGATAATCCAGCCCCATGAGGTACATTATATAAAGCAGATAGTGAATGTTCTATCATATGGTTTGGGAATATCCCATCTTTTGTTCCGCTAGGAGTTAGTCCATTGAGTGCTTGTATGGCAGCCCAAGCAAACTCACCTCTTGCATTATTATCATCAGGGTTTTTAAGTAAAATATCGGTAGTTTCCATCACTGTTTTTACTATTGATTCTACAAATCTTGAGCTGATATTTGGATGGTATGATGCGGTAAAATAGACCTCAATAGCATGAGCCACAACATCTACGGCTGAATAGGCAAGATACTCTTCACTTACACTTGCCATAAGTTTTGGATTGATGATTGAGATAACTGGATTAAGAAGTACCGAAGAGATAGCATATTTTTGTTTGGTTTGCTCATTGGTAACTACTGCATTTCCATTCATCTCACTTGCTGTTGCGGCTAGTGTCATAATTGTATATAGAGGAAGTGCTTTTTCAATAGTAGCTTTTCCTATAAAAAAATCCCACACATCTGCTTCATACAAAGCTCCAGTGGCAATAGCTTTTCCACTATCTGCAACAGAACCTCCCCCTACACAAAGAAGTGCTTGGATATTTTGTTTTTTGCAAATATCTATACCCTCATTGACTTTTGAAAGCAGAGGGTTACTCACAACTCCACCTAGCTCATAATAATTGATTCCATTTTGCTCTAGTGAGTTGATTACACTATCATATAGTCCAATTTTTTTAATACTCCCCATACCGTAGTGAAGGAGAACTGTTTTTATCCCATCTTTTTTGAGATGTTTACCTATCTCTTTTTCTTTGTCAATACCAAATTCTATTTTTGTTGGATTGTAGTAGCTAAATGATTCCATTATTTTCTCCATTATGTTTATTACTCTTTATAAGTATAGCTTTTTTACGATGTTAGAAAAACTCACTACAGTATAACTAAAAATAGCTCTCTTACTTCAAAGCTATTTTTTGTGATAAATCCATGCACAGTTACATTTTTTTGCTGACTTAAATTTAGCAAAAAATCAATAAAAAAAATTTAGCAAAAATTTAGCAAAAATTGCATATCATTGAGTTTGCGTTAATGCTGATTAAGCACACTTTATGATAGTGGATTTCTCTTGCGACTTATTTATCATATTGAGAGTTACTAAAATAAAAATAAGGGGATGTTATGCTAAAGATTTTACTGGCGATATTTATGATATTTACACTTGGAAATACAAAAGATTTGATATTTGCTACATACCCTTCAAATACTCCAGAAAAACTTATCTCGGCATTTACTCCGCTCAAAGATGAGCTACAAAAAAAGCTAAATCAAAAAATCAACCTCATAGTGACAAAAGATTATGATGAGCTCTCCAAAGGTTTGCAAGATGGAAGTATAGATATTGCATGGATAGGCTCTAGCAACTATGTAAAAACTAGAAAAGAGCTGGAAAATTTAAAATATATTGCTACATATCTTGAAAAAGATGCACAAGGAAAAGGAGTAACTCCCTTTTACTACTCAGTTATCATCTCCTTGAAAAAATCCAAATATCAGAATCTAGAAGATCTAATAGATGTAGATTTTGCCTTCACAGATACTGGCTCAACATCAGGATATGCCTACCCAATGCTTATGCTAAAAAGGGCAAATATCAATCCTGAAGAAAAGTTCAAAAAAATATACTTTCTAAAAAAACATGACAAGGTTATTGAAGCACTTGTGGAGGGTTCTATAGATGTTGGTGCTGTATCTGATGGCACTTATGCAAATGCTATCAAAAAATATGGTGATATCTTTGCTTTAGTACATAAATCATCTCCTATTCCACTTGATCCTATCGTTGCATCTCCAAAAGTTGATAAGAATCTACTAGAAAAAATTAGATCAATTCTTACAAGTATCGAAGAAAAATCTCCTATAAATAGTGCCATAGAGAAGCATCTTGGATGGAAAGCTTCTGGATTTATGGTCAAAGAGGATAATTTTTATGATGATATAGAAGAGGCTTTGACATTTATAAAATAAAAAAAGATTGAAATTTTGCAACTCTATATAAAGAGCTTAATAGCAGCCCTTCTGCCTCTTTTTCTTGCGACAATAGCTAGTACATACTACATAAATGAGCTATCTTTAAAACAAGAAAAGGCGATTTTAAATGCTTTTGAGGTTGAAAAAAATAGTATCAAAGAGGGCGTAAAAGACTATATAGATCTTATAGAAAATAGTGCAAATATTCTCTCAAATGCGACAGATGTGGCAAATGGAATCTTGCAAAATGACAATGATCTGCTCTTTGAATGGGGTAGGCTATTTCTTGGAAAGCATACTGATAAAATCACCTTTATATCTCTACAAGGAGATGTAATAGCAAGAGCACATGATGAATTTCACTTCAATGATAAAGTGGATAAGAGAGCATATTTTCAAGAGACGCTAAAAAATGGCACATTTTTAGGTGTTACAAAAAATGGAGATGAGGCTTTTATCACAAAAGCAAAAGTAGTAAAAAAATATGGTCAAATAGATAGTGGAATCGTAGCAGTATCAAAAAAAATTGATGAAGATTTTATAAAAAATATTAACAATAGTGGGACTGTAAATACACTTTTTACAGACGATAAAAATAGGATAAGCAATATAAAAAAAGAGGCGATATTCTTTGATGTTCTCCATTTTGGTTTTTTTGAAAATCAAAATGGAGAGTTTATCGTATATGGCACAAAAAATGGTGAGCTTGAGAGTTTTGTCGCTCTCAAATACAACATGTTTTTTGGGATGATAGGAATCTCAGCTATCCTATCTATAGTTCTTTTGGTTGTGCTTTTTAGGCATCTTTCACCCTATCAAGAGCTTGTCAAAACACTTTCAAAATATGGAGAGGGCAAGATTGGGTTTGAAGGCTTAGAGGTGAAATCTAGAACTTTGGCACAAAAATACAAAAAGCATGAAATAGGCGAAGTAGCAAAAGCTGTTGAAAATTTTAGTAAAAAAGCAGGTGAAAATCAAAGAAAAATAGAGGACATCAACAAAGACCTTGACTCTAAAATAAAAGAGGAGGTTTTAAAAAATGAACAAAATGAGAAACTTCTAATTTTTCGCGATAGGCAAGCACAAATGGGCGTGATGATGGAGAGTATTCTACACCAATGGAAACAGCCCATAACAATTATCGCACTCAAAATAGATCTCTTAAGAATTTTGATTTTTGAGGATGATGTCTTAGAAAAAGATATCATAGAAAATGAGCTTGATTCTATGGAGAGCCAGATTGGTTTCATAGTCCAAACAAATATGAATCTCTCAAACTTTTTCAGAAAAAGAGATCAAAATAGTCTTTTTATGCCTGAAAGTTCACTTAAAACTGTTATAGGGCTATTTGGTGAAATTTTTAGAAAACAGGACATTGAGCTAAATATTAGTGGCACATCTTCACACCATGTTGTTGGCAATAGCAACGAATTCATGCAGGTTGTTTTGAATATTATTGATAATGCAAAAGATGAAATAATCTCAAGAGGTATTAAATTAGGAAAAATAGAGTGCAGAATCTCAGAGGATGATGATGCTCTATATTTAGAGATTGAAGATAACGCAGGTGGAGTAAGAGAAGATAGAATAGACAAGATTTTTGACTATCAATTTAGCACAAAAGGAGACAAGGGGAGTGGTATTGGTCTTTTCCTGTCAAAAAAAATCATCGAAGAATCTCTTCATGGGAAAATTTGGTGCAAAAACCATAACGAAGGGGCACTATTTTTAATAGAGCTGCCATCCTTCAAGGAAAATTGATGAAAAAAATAGTTCTACTTTTTGTGTTTATTTTCACTCTATTTGGTAGTCAAAAAGAGAGGATAACTTTTGGAATAAACCCATGGAGTTCACCAGATAATCTTCAAGAGATGTATAAGCCACTCATGGAGTATCTCTCTGCTAAGCTTGGCATGGAGGTAAATCTCATTATCTCTAAAGACTATAATAATCTCATAGAGCTTGTCTCTAATGGCAAAATAGAGATAGCCTCCTTCTCTCCAAATCTCTACATACAAGCCAAAAAAATAGTCCCAAATCTCAAATATATCGCAACCACAAATCCACTAAGAAGTGATGGAGAGATTGAGAGTGGATATAGTGCGATTATTGTGGCACTCAAAACAAGTGAAATCAAAACTATAAAAGATTTGAAGGGGAGAACATTTGGTTTCACTGATATTGCCTCAACTTCTGGCTATCTTATCCCCTCAGTCTTGCTCAAAGAAAATA
>JAABSR010000039.1 GCA_011390245.1 Campylobacterales bacterium | reverse complement strand
GTACAGAAGGGGGTGCTGCGTTTAGCTCATCTAGAAAGAGTATTCCCTCTTTTTTTACTTTTGGGAGAAATACAGGGGTCATCCAGATGGTCTCTTCATCTTTGATAGTGGGGATTCCCCTTAGGTCTATCGCATCAAGTTGTGATAAGCGGATATCTATAATCTCCCATCCACGCATATTTGCTACCTCATTGACAATGTAGGATTTGCCAATACCTGGTGAGCCGTGGATAAATATTGGCATATCACAAACTAAGAGCTCTTGGAGCATCTCTTTGATAGCGGAGGGTGGATAAGATGGTGTATGCATTGTGACCTCTGAATAAAAAATATACAATATAGTAACACAAAAATAGAATTTAAATAGTTGAAATTTATAGCAATTTCTCTATCTCTGCAATCTCGCTCTCTTCTATCTCAAAATCAAAAATCTTCATATCGCTATCTAGATGCTCTTTTGAGGTTGAGCCAATAAGGGGAACTACTCCTATAAGCCCCTCACCAACTAAATCTTCCCTATAGTGTTTAGGTTGACAAGCTGTATCAATACCTCTAAAGCCACACCCTAAAGCCATCTCAACACATTTGGCTGTCTGCTCTTTTTTCCAAGCTGTACCATATAGAATCTTTGGTATCTCTATGTTCTTTTTGTCCATTTTCTTATCCTTTGTGCTTAAAAAATCAATATCAAATCTTTTGCAATTCTACTCCATCTTCTGCTTTGCTACCTTAAAGCAAAACAAACTTTCTTCCAGCTCCTTAGGTCGTTGTGCTCCAATACGACATTATAATTTTTTCTTCATTTTTTGGCGTGTGGTATAATCTCTCTAAAATTTTCATAAAAAAAACGAGGTACAATAAAGTACAAAAAAGAGGCAATGAATGAAAAACACAACAACAAATCCAAGATTTGAATTTAGAATATTTGGTGATGATTTTCAACCCTTGATTGCATTGTTTCATACTCAATTTTCAAGTAGCGAGATGACAAAAAAAGTTACTAACTGGGGGAGCTTACAGTATCTGCTGTGCAAAATTTAACAACTTAAGACACAAGCTTGTCTGCTATTCATACTACAATACAAAGAAAAAAGGATACACATGCTCTCAAAATCACAATTTATAAGAGGAATAAAATGCCATAAGTCACTCTGGCTCTACAAAAACAGAGCGGATTTGAGGGATGCTCCAGATGCCAATCAAGAGGCACTTTTTGAGAGTGGATATCAAACAGGAGACTTCGCAAAGAGTCTTTTTCCCAATGGTATAGAGATAGAGTTTGATAGCAGCAACTTTCAAGGGATGATAGAAAATACAAGTAAGCTCATAAAAGAAGGCATAGATACTATCTATGAGGCAGCATTTTCCAAAGATGGGCTTTTTGCAATGGCTGATATTTTGCATAGAGGGGAGCACGGATGGGAATTATATGAAGTGAAAGCCTCTACATCAGTAAAAGAGTATCACTTGCTAGATGCTGCATTTCAGTATAAACTCATAAAAAGTACAGGACTGCAAATCTCCAAAATAGCGATCATCCATATCAACAACTTCTATACAAGAGATGGAGAGCTAAAACCAAAAGAGCTATTTACTATTGCAGACATTACAGAAGATGTTTTGGGCTTGCAAGATGAGATAGCTTTGCAGATAGAGATGATAGGATCAATGCTTTTAGGAGATGAACCAGAAGTGGATATAGGTGAGTGGTGTGGGAAGTTTTATGAGTGTGATTTTGGCTCTCACTGCTGGAATCATATCCCAACCACTTCTGTTTTTAATCTCTACAAACTTGGAGGTCCCAAAAAGTTTGAACTTTACTACAAAGGGGTGATATCTTATGAAGATGTGCTCAAGCACCACATCCCAAATAGAGTACAAAAGATTCAGATAGATACACATCAAACAAAAGAGCCTCATGTTGATAGCGAGGTTATAGAGGAATTTCTCAGAGAAATAAAATATCCCATAAATTTCTTTGACTTTGAGACCATGCAAGATGCGATTCCTAGGTTTCAAGACCAAAGACCCTATCAGCAAATCCCTTTTCAATACTCACTCCATATTTTACATGAAGATGGCAGGGTAGAGCATAGAGAGTTTTTGGCAGATGAAAATAGTGACCCTAGAACTCCTCTCATAGAAAAGATGCTAGAAGATATCACCACAGAGGGAAGTATAGTAGCTTTCAATCAAAGTTTTGAGATAGGGAAGATAAAAGATTTGGCAAAGACTTTTCCTGAGTTTAGTGATGCACTTTTAAATCTCATACCTAGATTTATAGACCTCATAGTTCCTTTTAGGGGATTAGGCTACTACCACCCAGATTTCAATGGAAGTTTTTCTATCAAATCAGTTCTCCCTGCGATGTTTCCAAATCATCAAGAGTTAAACTATAAAAACCTTGTTATTCAAGAGGGCGGAGCTGCAAGTAGCATTTTTGCAAGTTTGTATCTACTAAAAGATAAAAATCAAAAAGAGAAGATAAGGACTGATTTGTTGGCATATTGCAAGCTGGATACTTTGGCGATGGTGGAGTTATATAAAAAATTGTGCGAAATAAAAACAGAAGAGATGAATAATGCCAGATATGTTTAAAAGATAGGAGTGTGGGAAGACTACACTACTCCTTTAGTATGTTTTTGGGCTTAAAAGTGCGTTTGAATCCTATAAAAGTCTCTACTTCTCCTATCATTTATTTTCACCAAGTACTTACCAATAATTTCTTTTAGTGATTCTTAAATTATTGTCTAAAAAGTTCTTTTCAAAAGTTCTGCTGGTCTCAAGATGGTCAAAAGTCTATCGCTCTTTTTACCGATCCCATAGATTAGATTTACATCTTCGTTAAATGTTTCAGGTGTTGGGTCTATATCTGACTCTTTTATCCTGACCGCTTCTGTCAATCTATCTATCACAAAACCACAAACTTCCTCTCTATCTCTTATGACTATATATCTAGTCTCTTCATCATCTTTTCTGCCAGGTAGTCCAAACTTTAGTCTAAGATTTATCAGAGGTATAACATTTCCTCTCATATTGAATGCTCCTAGCACATAATTTGGAGTACTTGGTACCCTTGAATACTCTATAGGTTTTATGATCTCTTGAATAGAGAGTATTGGGACGGCAAACTCTTCATTGCCAACAATAAAACCAACAAGTTGCACAACATCATCTGTCTCAGTATCTGGATTTTTCTGCTCTTGTTGCTTCTCTAAAATCTCTTGCATTTTATTGTTCACGATGTCACCTCCATCTTAAGGTTAATATTTCTTTTGACCACATTCATAAGATACTCTGGAGAGTATGGCTTTGTTATATACTCTGTCATACCAACTTCTACGCCTCTCATCCTATCACTTTTGCTTGTCCTGCTTGTCACGGCAATCAATGGTAGGTTTTTAAATTTGTTATACTTTCTAATCTCACCAGCTAAGGTATAGCCATCCATCTTTGGCATCTCTATATCAATTAAAACACCATCTAGTGAGTAGTCACCAGATTTAATAATATCAAGTGCCTCTAGACCATTTGTTGCTTCAACTATAGTGATTCCCAAAGGTTTTAGAGATTTTTTCATAATTGCACGATCGGTATTAGAATCATCAACTGCTAATACAACATAATCACTAGGAGAGTTTTTATCTTTTTTGACTTTATCTTCAGCCATAGATTGGCTAACATTTACCTTCACCTCTTTTGCAAGTTGCATCATAGCAGCAACATCCACAATAAGCGTAACCTTTCCATCACCCCTGATGGTAGCTCCAGCAATGCCCTCTATGCCTTTTAGGTAGTTGCCAAGTGATTTGATAACAATCTCTTCTTGACCAATTAGAAAATCAACTATCACGCCTAATTTATTTTCAGCAAGTCCTATGACAACTACATAAGCCTCTTCTGCACTCTCAAAAACTGTATCAACTTTAAAAATATCTGCTAGTCTAACTAAGGAGAGCACCTCATCTCTAAGTCTAAGTACAGATTTGCCCTCAACAGTATATATCTCATCATGCCCAACTCTGACAGTCTCTAAAACAGAAGCTAGTGGGATCGCGTAATACTCCTCTTGCACACCAACAAGAAGTGCTTGAATAATAGCAAGTGTTAGAGGAATTTTTAGCTTCATAGTCGTACCTACGCCATACTCACTATCTATGTCAATAATCCCATTTAGTTTCTCAATGTTTGTTTTAACAACATCCATCCCAACGCCACGACCTGATACATTTGTGACTTGAGCCGCTGTTGAAAATCCAGGCCTAAATATCAGAGTAAAAGCCTCTTTGTCACTCATGCTATCAGCTTCTCTCTCACTTATTACGCCTTTTTCTATACACTTCTCTTTTAAGACATCAGGGTCCATCCCTTTTCCATCATCTTTTATCTCTATAACTATATGGTTTCCTTCGTTATAGGCTTTTAGCTCAATAACACCACCCTCTGGTTTTCCAGCCTCACTCCTAACCTCAGGTGTCTCAACTCCATGATCGCATGAGTTTCTGATGATATGCACCAAAGGATCACCAATCTCTTCAACGATAGATTTATCAAGTTCAGTCTCTTCACCAGTTATGATTAGTTCAATATTTTTCTTTAGCTCTCTTGAGAGGTCTCTTACCATTCTTGGAAATTTATTAAATACCTTTCCAACAGGAAGCATTCTTGTTTTCATCACCGCAATCTGAAGATCAGTAGTTACTATTGACACAGCTGATACTACTTGATTTAGTTCTTCTAAAAACTTCTCACCCTCATATCTCTCTTCAACATCATCATATATTTTTAGCAATCTATTTTTGCCAAGTACAAGCTCACCTATTAGATTCATAAGATGATCTAGTCTTTTTACATCCACCCTAATAGTCTGCTCTATCGCAGTTGTTGGAGCTTTAGCAGCAGCAGCTGGCTCTGCTTTTTTGGCAGGCTCAGGTTTTTTTGCCGCAGCTGGTGCTGGCTTTGGTTTTGGAGGCTCTGGTGCTGGAGTTGGCTTTGGTGTAGGTGCTTTAGCTTCTGGCTTTGTCTCCTCTTCTTGTATATCAACTTTTGGCGGCTGAGGTACTGATTCTCCAGCAGCGATTTTTTCCTCTCTCTTTTTTTTATCCTCTTCTTGTCTTTGTGAAAGTAGTCTCTCTATCTCATTTTCTATCTCATCTGGAGACATATTTGAGTAGTCAACATCATCATCTTGACTTTCACTCTCTTTTGGAGTCTCTTTTTCGCTCTCTTTTGGTGCTTTTTTGGGAGTCTCCTCAGCAGCTGGGGCTACTGCTTTTACAGGGTCTTCACCTTTTGAGATAGCATCTAGTTTTGGAATGACCACCTCTATTTCTATCCCACTATCAACATCGCTTCCACTATCTCTTATGTGACTCAAAAGCCCTTTCATCATATCAATAGACTCCAAAACTGTATCCATTATCTTAGAATCAAGTGCCAATTCACCATGTCTTGCTTTGTTTAAGACATCTTCCATGTGATGTGTTAGTCTTGTTAATATATCAAAATTCAAAAAAGAGCTAGATCCCTTGATAGTGTGTGCAACCCTAAAGATTCTATTTAAAAGATCTAAATCATCTGGCCTACTCTCTAGCTCAACCAAATCTTGATCAAGCTGTTCAATCATCTCAAATGCTTCGATTAAAAAATCTTCCATTATCTCTTGCATTTCATCCATAAAAAGACCCCTTAGATATTATTTTGTTTTGCTAGTTTTCACTCACATGACTCTTTATAACTTTTGCTATCTCTTGAAAAAAGACATTTCCATCAAATTTGACCAAATAGGCTTCTCCACCTGCTTCTTTGCCTCTTAGTGCGCTAAATTGGTCACTAATAGATGAGCTAAATACTATAGGAATTTTACTAAATCTTTTGTCATCTTTGACTTTAGCCGCAAAGTGGAAGCCATCCATTTTTGGCATCTCAACATCACTTACTATTATCTTTAGATGTTTAGCTATGTCATCTCCAAACTCATCATATAAGTTTTCAAGCTTTTCTATACCAATCTCACCATCAACTGCCTCTACCACTTTAAAGCCCATCTTTACAAGCGTCTCTCTGACAATCTTCCTAGCAATAGAGCTATCATCGAGCACTAGTGCTATTCCAGTAAATTTCTCTTCATTTTCATTAGCTGGGGAGTAGTCAGGCTGATAAAAACCTAAATCTTGCACAATACTTTCAAGATCAAGTATCAACAACACCTTGTTGTCTTCTATTCTAGTGACACCTGTGATTTTACTTCTATCGATATTGGTACCCACTCCACTTCCTGAGCTAAAAGATGCTGGTTCTATATCTTTCCAGCTAATTCTTCTTATACGCTTTGCCTCATGGACTACAAAACCAATAGATATGTTGTTAAATTCACTTATGACAATTCTTGGTTTTAGTTTCTTGCTCTTTGGGACTTCAACATTCATCCACTTGGAGAGATCAATAACAGGAATCACTACACCTCTTAAATCAAAAATCCCTACTACATAATCAGCAACACCAGGAAGGTCAGTTAGCTTTGGAAGTCTTATTATCTCTTTTACTTTTGCGACATTGACTCCATAGATTCCCTCGTAGTTTTTTCCATTTTCTATCTTCTGGATTCTAAAATCTACAAGCTCCATCTCATTGGTACCAACTTTTATACTGTTATCATTGGTAGTACGCACTAGCTCTCCTTGAACTTAGGAAAATATCACTCTGCTCTGATTCTACAACAAAAAAACTTTGATTACAAGCAAAAGAGGGCACACTAAAGTATCTCTTTTTGCCAATTTCAAAGATTTTGTCCTGATGAAAATGACCCTCTAAAATATCGTCTTCTTCTCCAAAAACAGTATATAGAGCAGCTCTTTTGAGTGCTATCTCTTCAAAATTTGCCATCTCATTGCATATTTTTTTTGAGAAAAGATGCTTATAAATTGACTTAGCTATTTTATCATCTAAAATATTTTTATCAAAAAAATCAAGTATTTTTACAATATATGGCGAGGTTAAAGTTTTCATATATATCTCATGAAGTATTTTCAATCCTCTATCGCCGTGACTACAGTAGATAGTTTTATTGCCAAAATAGAGTGGATATGGCTGTTTTGAAGCAGAAATCACCTCTATATCTTCAAATATACTCTCAAGATTAAAGTCATGATTTCCCTCAAGATAGAGAATCTTTATGCTTTTTGATAATCTGTTTAGCCTTTTTACAAGAGGTTTTGAAAACTCTTTAGAGTAGCTAGAATCCGCTGATAAAAAGTCAAATATGTCACCAAAAAGTAGGATTTGAGGTGGGAGAAAGTTTTGCTCTTCAAGAGTTTGCAAAAATCTGTTCAACTCATCTCTATATGGTGCATAGTGTGCATCTGAGATTATAAATGCACCCTCTTTTAGGACAAAAGCACTCAAGGTGAGTAGGAGATTTTTGGTATCCCTAGACTCTCCTTAAACCCATACATAATGTTTGCATTTACAACTGCTTGAGAGCTAGCACCCCTTAGGAGATTATCAATTGAGCTATTTATAAAAAGTGCATTTTTGTTTTTTAGTGCAAAAATATTGCAAAAGTTCGTCCCACTTGTGCTTTTTACATCTACTGCTCTCTCCTCTATTCTGATGAACTCTTCACCCTTGTAGTGCTCTTTTAACACCTCAAGAGGCTCTATGTCTTTAGAGAGTTTGGCATAAATTGAGACAAGCATACCTCTTGTTATTGGCAAAAGATGTGGTATAAAATTTATTTCTGGTTTTAAGTTTTTAATCTTCTCTATCTTCTCTACTATCTCTGGGGTGTGTCTATGCGTTAGGGGAGAGTATGCAAATATGTTCTCATTTATAGTGACAAAATGTGTATTTTCTACACACTTTTTCCCAGCACCACTTACGCCAGTTTTGGCATCTATAAAAATTGGTTGCTCCAAATCTAGATAATCCATAAAGGGCAAAATCGCCAAAAGTATAGCTGTTGGATAACAACCTGGATTTGCTACAAGAGAGCTATTTTTTATATCATCTCTGTAGTATTCTGGTAGTCCATAGGCGGCATTTTTTAGATTCTTGCTATCTTCATGTGTGCAGTAATTTTTCTCATAAGTCTCCAGCTCTAGACGATAATCTGCTGAGAGATCTACCACCTTTACACCAAGCTCTAGAAGCTCTTTTGCAAAAGACATGGCACTTTTATGTGGAAGAGCCAAAAATGCAAGCTCACATCTTTTTGCTATCTCTTTAGCATCTGCTTTTTCTATATCAACTTCAAAAATATTTTGCATACTTCTATGGATTTCAGAGAGTTTGATACCGCCCTCAGAATTTGCTACATACGCTAGCTCAAACTCACTATGACCAATAAGTATCTTAATAAGCTCCAATCCTGTGTAGCCACTAGCACCAACAATAGCACATTTTATACTCAAATACTACCTCCACCTACAAAATTTAAAAGCTCCACTCTATCACCACTTTTTAGTTCACATTCTCCCCACTGCTCTTTTTTTGCTACTTCAGAGTTTAAAGCAGCCGCGACAACTCTATCTTCTATCTCTAGATTCTTTACTAGCTCTAGTAGAGTAGTTTTGGATTCTATCTCTCTTTTTTCCCCATTTATTATGATATCTATCAAATCAAAATCTCCTAAAAATCAAATATATCATCTAAACTATCTGCTTGAGTCTGAGCTGGTTTTATAAAGCCTGAAATCATATTTGCATTTGAGATGATTGAGCTATCTAGAAAATCAATCGAAGGTGCACCATCAAAAAAGAGTTTTCTAATCCACATGTGCAAATCATTTCCAAAGCCCATACACAACATAGCTATATCCTTTGATCTCTCTATAAAAACCTCTCTATTTTGTGAAATATCATCTGAGAGTTGAGATACTGCTTGAGAGAGTATGTAGGTTTCAGAATATCTACTCAAAATCCTGCCAATTTTGTCAATATATGCTGCAATCACCAAAACCTCACCCTCATCTAGTCTTGAGCTACCAACAAGAAGCATAGTAGAGTTTAGCTCTCCTAAAATACTCTCTAGCTCTTCTAAATCCTCTTCATCTAAAAAGTCAAAAACTACTAGCTCATCACTTGGAGTATCCATCTCCTCTTCACTCTTTATCTCTTTTAGTGCCTCTTCATTAAATTGTGTATCCTCTTTGGATTCTTTTTTGAAGCTCTGCTCGTATTTGTTGAGTGAAAAAGTTAGCTTATCATCCTCAAGTTTATATTTTCCATTTGGATAGTTTTTGGAGATAACAAGTTTTATGATTTCTGGGTTTAGAAGTAGCATGTTGTTCATAGTGAAATAGAGGCTCTCTTCGCTCTCTTCAACTATTATGACAAATTTATATTTAAGCTTTAATTGCCATGCACCAACACCATAAAAAATCTTCACCAAATCACTCAACTCTTCAGAGTATTTTTGCCCACTTATAAGATAGTATTCCCAAAATTCACTCAGATGAAGATCATTATCAATCAAAAAAGTAAGTCTTCTACTATAGATAGAACAATTTAGCAGATTGTATGGAGATGAGCTAAATCTTTTTGCACCTCTTAAATCTATTAGCTCTAGATATTGGGTTAGTCTTCTTTTTAATACTTCACCATTTACAGGTTTGACTATGTAATCTTCAGCTCCATTTATCAATATTTTTGCTTTATTGGTATCATCATCTAGAGCTGATACCGCAACAATCATCACCTTTTTGTCAATTGATCTTATCTCATAAGTGGCCTCGATACCATCCATCACTGGCATCATGATATCCATAAATATTAGATCTATCTTTCTATTTTGAGTTAAATCTAGTGCCTCTTTTCCATTTTCAGCCTCAATGATCTCTATCTCATTTTTCAAAGAATTTTCTCTGATATACTCTTTGATCATTGATTTTAAGACCAATCTATTTGTTTTGCTATCATCAACTAACATTATATATTTCATAATCCATCCCCATACCGCTTAATAATCAGCTCAATTTTTGCACCACCTAAGACTTTTGAAGAACCTATATCAAATCCAATATCTAACTCTTTTGCCGCTAAAATAACAAAATGCAATCCAAGCCCAATCCCGCTTGACTCTCTCTTCAAAAGAGAGTCATCGCTTTGAGCAAACATATCAGTAACTCTACTTATATCTTTAAATCCATTTCCATTATCTTCTATACTAATCCTATAGTATTCACAATCTTCACAAACTTCAACACAAATCATATCTTTAGAATACTTTATAGCGTTTGAAATAATATTTTCTAATATTTGAGAGAACTTTTTTTGGTCGCTATAGACAAAAAGATTTTTTGAAAATCTTAAATCTACAAATATTTTTCTACTATCTATAGACCTCTCTTGCTGGATAAATATGTCTCTAATAATTTCAGATATATCAAATTTTGTCATAGATATTTTTGATTTTTTAGACTTCATAGCTAAAATCTCTAGTATATTTAAAACTTCACTCAACATATATTTGCCATTATCACAAACCACCTCAAGATACTCAAGAATCTCATCAACATCAACATCTTCTTTGTCATTTTTTAGCCTATTTTGCGCGATTGCACTTAGGTTTATGATAGCATTTAGAGGTGTTTTTAGCTCATGTGTAAAAATAGAAAGTAGTGCATCTTTTGAGCGATTTAGCTCTTCTAGATGTCTCTGCTCTTGCTCTAGCTTCTCCTCTTCATGTCTTTTTATCTCTCTTCCTTGTTCTACAAACTTGCTCACATCATTTCTAATAGAGAAGAACTCCAAAATATTACCATCTTCATCAACTATAGGAGAAATAGTAGTCTCAACTATATATCTACTTCCATCCTTTTTTCTATTGGTAATCCTTCCCTTCCACACTTTTTTGTCCAAAATAGTGCTCCACATCTCTTCAAAAACCCTACTAGATGTTGCTGGGTGTCTTACTATGCTATGAGGTTTTCCTATTAGCTCTTCTCTCTCATATCCAGATATCTCACAAAACTTATCATTTACATATATTATGTTGCCTTTTACATCGCCTTTTGAAACTATGGCACTCACATCAACTGCGTGGTTATACTCTAGAAGTAGTTTTTTTTGTCTATCAAATTCTCTCTTTTTTGTCACTATTTTTTCTATATTATTTAAAATATCTTTCAATGTTTTAGCTTTGAGAGGTTTTATCAAATATCTATCAACTCCTGCCTCTATCGCTCTTGTGAAAAAATTGATATCTGAATAAGCACTAGTTACGATTATATGGACTTCGCTATCTTTTTGCTTTATCACTTTAGCCATCTCAAGCCCATCAATTCCTTCAGGCATCATAATATCAGTGACTACAACATCAAAAGTTCTCTTCTCTATAAGCTCTAGTGCTTTTTTGGGAGAATCAACGCATATTAAATCCTCAATATACCTTGAGAATCTACTCTCCAAAATATCACGAGTCTCTTTATCATCTTCTACAAAAAGGGCTGAAATCTTTAGTTTTTTTAGTTCAGACACTAAAAACCTAAACTATTTACGCTCAAAAAATCTATCATAAAATCCATCTATCTCTTTTTGTTCAACCCTGCTAACTGCCAATGCTCCACTTTTCACATCTTTTGTAACAGTTGTTCCAGCAGCTATCAAGACTCTATTGCCAATATTTACAGGTGCTACAAATTGTGTATCGCTCCCTATGAAGACATCTTCACCTATGATAGTCTTGTGTTTGTGTTTTCCATCATAGTTGCAAGTAATAGTGCCCGCTCCAACATTGCTTCCTCTACCAATCTCGCAATCCCCTAGATAACTCAAATGCCCAGCTTTTACGCCTTCTAGCTTTGCCTTTTTTACCTCTACAAAATTCCCAATATGAGAATCCACTATATAACTTTTTGGTCTTACTCTAGCCATTGGACCTATGGAGCTATTTAAAATTGTGCTATCTTCGACTATGCTGTTGCTTTTTATGGTGGATTTTTCAATTTTGCAACTCCCTAAAATAGATACACCACTCTCTATAAAACATTCACCCTCAAACTCTACGCTCTCTTCTATATAAATGGTTTGAGGCAGACGCATAGATATGCCCTCTTTTAGCCATCTATCTTTGATTCTTTTTTGCATAATCTCCTCAGCATCTGCTAAATCAGCTTTTGAGTTTACGCCTTTGAAGTTCTCCTCTTTGACAAATATAGGCTCTATCTCAAGAGAGCTCTTTTTTGCAAACTCGATAATATCTGTTAGATAGTACTCTTTTTGTGCATTATTATTATTCATTAGCGGCAAGAATCTATTCAGTATATCTTTTTTGATACTATAGATTCCACCATTTACAAGGTTTATTTTTTTTGTTCTCTCATCAGCATCTTTCTCTTCTACAACTTTTTTCACACTATTATCTTCTATGATAACCCTGCCATAGCCCTCACCGCTTTTTAGCTCTATGACACTCATAGCTATATCTTTTGTGGAATTTGCAAAGACCTCAAGCTCTCTAGCCTCAACAAGGGGCATATCGCCATTTAGAATCAAAACCCTTTCATGTTTAAAATCTATATTTTTCAAAGCACCACCAGTGCCTGGGAATCTATCATGATCTTGTATCACATATTCAACACCATCAAAATATCTACTCATGGATTCTTTTATAGTCTCACTTTTGTGAAAAAGTACCACTTTGACATCACTACTAATCTTTTTTGCCTCTCTTATTGAGTAATAAAGCATCTCTTTGCCTGAAATTTTATGTAGCACTTTTGGGATATCTGATCTCATCCTAGTACCTGCACCTGCTGCTAATATAACAATAGAAAGACCCATCAACACCCCTAACCTCTGAAATTGTGACAATTTATAAGATTTTAACATAAGTTCAATTAGAATTTGAGTATTTAACTATTATGCTTAAGCTACTTCTGGAGTAATATATGGATTTAGGAACCGTCGTTGGTTTAGTGTTGATTTTTGGTCTCCTAGCTGGTGCGATGACAATGGGTGTTGGCATTGGTCCATATATTGACCTTCCTTCACTTCTCATTGTTGTGGGTGGCTCTATGGGTTCTCTTTTGATTAGTTTCAAAATGGAGCAGATGAAAAACTTTGGTAAAGTTTTCATGATAGCTGTAAAACCACCAAAAATAGATGTACCAGGACTTATAAAAAAACTAGTAGATTATGCAACACAAGCAAGAAGGGATGGGATACTCTCACTAGAGCAATCAGCCAATAATGAAGAGAATGACTTTTTGAGAAAAGGTCTATCAATGGCAGTTGATGGAAGTGAACCAAACACAATAAGAGAGCTTCTAGAGATTGAGATGGATAGAACTCTTGAGAGACATAAATCTTTTGCTGGTATTTTTGATCAATGGGCAGCTCTAGCTGGTGCTTTTGGGATGGTTGGGACGCTTCTAGGACTTGTTGCGATGCTTTTAAATATGGCAGATCCTGCAGCGATTGGTCCTGCTATGGCAGTTGCTTTGATTACTACATTTTATGGAGCAGTTATAGGTAATGTTTTTGGAGCACCAATAGCCAATATTTTGCTAACTAGAGCAAATGATGAAGCAACAGTTCATCTTCTCATACTGGAGGGTATCATGTCAATCCAATCAGGTGATAATCCAAGAACTCTAGAAGCAAAACTACTATCTTTCTTGCCTCCAAAAGAGAGAATCTCTCAGTTTGAATAGGTAACTTATGGCTGAAGAGGAGAAAGAGGGGGAGGTAAAACCTAGATGTAAACCTTGTGATTGTAAAAAAGGTTTACCTCTATGGCTTGGGACTTTTGGAGACTTGATGTCTCTACTTTTGTGCTTTTTTGTTCTTTTGCTCTCTATGGCAACATTTGATAGAAAAAAACTAAATGATGCACAAGCTTCACTAGGCGGTACGCTCTCAATGCTTGAAGGCGGCACAAAAGTTGAACCTAGTCATGAGAGAATGCTTCAAGCTGCAGATATGACAACAGAACCTGAGACAACTGATGAGATAAAAAAAGTAGAATCCATGATAATGGACTACAACGAGATGACAAAAGTATCTCAAGGACCCTCAACTGTTATGGATGAGGGAGATGAGGGATTTTTGATAAGATTGCCAGCACATCAGCTCTTTAAAGATGGAAGTGCAACTATAGAGGATGAGTATGGACTGCTTTTTATCAAAAGAATGGCAACTATAATAGATACACTTCCTAAGAATCTAAAAATATCAGTTAGAGGACATACTGATAATATGCCTCTTTCGAGGGATTCTATCTATCGAGACAATTGGGAGCTTTCTGCATTTAGAGCACTTAGTGTAGCAAGAGTGCTCATACAAAATGGGATAGACAAAAAGAGGCTAGAGGCTAGTGGATTCTCAGAATTTAGACCAATAAATACAAACTCAACTCCAAAAGGGAGAGAGAAAAACAGAAGGGTAGATATCCATTTCTACTCAGAAGAGAGTGAAGAGATAGGTAGTAGTAAGTCTATTTTAGACAAAGAGATATAACCTAGATGTTTAAGTTTCTCTCTCTTTTGGTATTGACCTCTCTGTTTGCACTAGGAGCAGAGCCTACTATCCCAACTGTAAATCTAACACTCTCTGCCCCAAATGAACCAGGGGATTTAGTAACCACTCTAAATATAGTAGTGATTATAACTCTACTAGTTTTAGCTCCATCACTTGTTCT
>JAABSR010000038.1 GCA_011390245.1 Campylobacterales bacterium | reverse complement strand
CGATACATTAGAGATATCGTATGGAAAGATGAAGATATATCAAACTCAACCATCAGAGACAGAATCTCTAAAATCAAAAAGAAAATTCCACAATTAAATATTGAAAACATTAGGGGGGTTGGGTATATTTTGAGAGTATAGCTATCTAAAAAAAGTCTAGCTATTTAAAAAATTGGCAATCTCTTTTGCGTGATAGCTGATAATTATATCAGCTCCTGCTCTTTTGAAAGAGAGCATAGTTTCAAGTACACACTTCTCATAATCAATCAATCCAGCTTTTCCAGCCATTTTTAGCATAGCGTACTCTCCACTGACATTATATACAGCAAGAGGCAAAAGCGTTCTTTCTCTAATATCTCTAACTATATCAAGATAGGCTAAAGCTGGCTTTACCATCAAAATATCAGCTCCTTGTGCCTCATCTTCTAGGCTCTCCAAAATCGCTTCTCTTCTATTTGCTGGATTCTCCTGATATGTTTTCCTATCTCCAAAAGATGGGGATGATTGTGCTACATCCCTAAAAGGGCCATAATACGCACTTGCAAATTTTGTAGAATAGCTCATAATAGGTAGATTTTCAAATCCATTTTTATCTAGCTCATCTCTTATAGATTTTACCATGCCATCCATCATCCCACTTGGTGCAAGCATATCAGCACCAGCTTGAGCTAGTATGAGTGATTGTTTTTTGAGATTTAAAAGCGTTGCGTCATTGTGTACATTTTTTGTTTTTGGATCTAGCACACCACAATGACCATGATCTGTATATTCACAAAAACAGACATCTACAACAACAAGCATATCCTCATGAGATCTTTTTATCTCTCTTGTTGCCTTAGCTATGATTCCATCCTCATCCATAGCCTCACTACCAACAGAATCTTTAATAGTTGGAATACCAAAAAGGATAATAGACCTAATCCCTAGCCTTTTTAGTTCATCGCACTCTTTTATAGCCTCATCAATACTCATCTGAAAAACACCAGGCATTGAGCTAACCTCAATTTTTACTCCCCTGCCCTCTTTTATGAAAAGTGGATAGATAAAATCATCTATAACCAATCTACTCTCTTGCAAGAGATCTCTAAAAAGTGTATTACTTCTAGTTCTTCTATATCTTTTGAACAACTAACTCTCCTTTGAAATATATATCATTGTCATATCATTTTGAAGTTTTCTATAGACAGAAAGATTTGATTTTATATCTTCTAACAACTTAGGAAAATCTGAGTGCTTATGAAAACTTTTGAGCAGATCTCTATAGCCAAAATTTTCACTTTGTGCCACTCCACTTGTGCTCAAAAGAACTCTATATGATCTTGAATCAACCCTTCTTCTCAATATCAACGCACTGCTATCACCTTTTCTAAAAGGTGAATTTGAGCCTTTAAGCTCAAAAATCTCACCACTAAAATCATCTAGCAGAGGTGGAAAATTACCATAATTTATATAACTTATCTCATTTTTTGAGGAATCCAACAAAAAAAATGTAAAAGATAAAATCTCATCTTCAAGCATATAGTTATCGATAAACTCCATGTAGTCTTTGACAAGTCTCTCTAGCACAAATCCATCTCTCTTTTTTGAGATATCAATAGATCTATTTATAAAAGATGAAGATAAAACTGCCGTAGTAGAAGCAACAATCCCACTTCCCATGGCATCAATTAGATAAAAGAGGCTGAAGTTCTCATCTAGCTTACAAACCCCATAGCTATCACCTCCCAAAATCTCAACAGGACGGTAGAAGCTCTCTATTTTTAGATTCTCTATAAGTTCTTTCTCATCTCGGATAATAAGTTTTTGCTTTTTAGAGGCTAACTTCTCTTCTGCCATAGAGCTAAGTGTTTTCTCTCTTAGGCTGTATATATTGTATTCATATCTCTTATTGCTCTCTTTTTTGGCTTTTATATGAAGTTTTTTAGATACTTGAAAGAGGGCATTTTTTAGTTTTAAAATATCAATTGGTTTTGCCAAAAACTTATCAACCCCAACCTCTAAAGAATCATATATCAACCCATGATTGTGGTATGCAGTTGTGAAAATCACTGGAGTTTGTGGGGATATCTTCTTTATAGCTCTGCAAAGCTCTATACCATTCATGTATGGCATGTTTACATCAGTTATCACTACATCTGGATGATATTTTTGAAACTTATTCAATCCCTCATTTCCATCTTTTGCACTATATAAGATTTTTATTCTATTTTTTATTAGCGTAGTAAAAATATCTCTAATAATCTTATCATCCTCTACATAGAGAACTTTTAGAGATTTGACAAGCTCCTCGCCACTTATATTTAAAGAGATATCTTCCATATCATTTGTGTTTGAGTAGTTTACAAAAAAAATAGCTCTGCTTCCATTGTTTTGAAAAAATAGTGAGTTTACTATATTGTAACTCATAGAGATTCCTCTACCTCTATACTCGCTTTTGGCTGGAAGCTTAAGAGTCTCCAAATCAAACCCATCACCAAAATCATCAATGCTTACCTTTAGGATTCCGCTCTTATAAAATGTGATACAAACCTCTATAACACCAACATTACCTTGCTCAACTCTTAGCAGATGATCATCATAAAGCCCCTCTTCCATAAGCTCTTGCTTCTTTTTTCCATCAATCCTCAAAACACCATGTTCGTAAGCATTTAGGAGTAGCTCATTTATTGTTAGAATTGTTTTAGCATTTAGTGTAGCATTATCAAAATAGCTCTCTAGTAGAGATTCTAGCTCTCTTTCGATATTTTCGATATTTGAAATCTTGGCATCTATCTTATAGACTCTATTTAGCTCAATATCTTTTCCAATATTGGCATTGCAAAGCAGAAAAGAGAGATCATTGCTCAAATCTATGATATCTTCGCCTATCTCATCTAGTTGGCTTATAAGATCCTTTTTTGAAAATATATTGTTAAAATCTCTAGAAAAAGGGACTTGAGATATTCTATTTGTAGAGAGTAGTATTTTTGAAATTTGTGAGAGTGGGTAGGTTATGTACAAGATCTCTTGCTTTTTGATCATATCAAAAACTCTAGCGTTGCCCTCTAATTCTATTAGTCTATTTTCAATATTTACTATCTGAATATTTGGCATATCACAAGTTATATATTTTATTTTGTTCTCTCTCTCATCTATGACCATTATCTGAAACGAGAGATTGCCTAGCACAGAATCTACAGAGTTGTTTTTCTCATCAAATAGAGAAAAAAGCTCAAGAAGTGAGGACTCTAAAGTGTCAGAGATCTTGAGATTTGATCTAGCAAATTTTATAAAATAGCTATCTGTTGAAGCAATAGAGACTAGAGCATTTTCTACCTCAAAACTATAAATTAGAGGTATAGCTATATTGTCATGAATCTCTAGAAAAAAACTATCCCTAAGAAATGATGTCCTATTTTTCACTTATTCAAGCCCAAAAAAACCCCCTACCCTGACTTCTTGACTTTTAGAGTCTCTATCAAATTTAGCTCATTGAAAAGATCATAAAGCCTACTATCATACACAAGCAGACTGATATCCTCTTTGTCACCTCTGACTTTCTTATTTAGATAGCCTATGATAGTTGAAGTTATTGCAAAAGAGTGAAGTATGTTGATATTGATAGTTGCACCTTTTCCTGATACAGAGTTTACAGCCTCCTTGAAGCTCTCACTATCTGCAGTTGTCTTTATAATACCTTCTATATCTACATTTACCAAGTTACCATTGTCTCTTACATTGATTGTCATTCCCAAACCCATTAAAAAGTCCTTATAAAATATTTGACTATAAATAATAATATATCATATTTGACTTTTAATTAATTTATCTTAAAAGATGCCTCTTAAGCTCTCATTTTAGCTTTTATTGTATTTCTACTTATATTTAGATAAGTTGACGCCCTTGCTACATTGCCATTACACTTTTCTATAGTCAAAGAGATTAACTCTTTTTCTATTTTTTTTAGCAATTCACCACTATTTTCCACTCCCTCTTGCTCGATAAGATCAGAAATAGCAGCACTCAACCCCTTTTTGCCACTATGCTTGAGTTTTGATCTAAGGATAATATCTTTTTTCTCAATCTTTCCACCCACTGCTTGCAAAGATGAGTTTATTATCACATTTTTAAGCTCTCTAACATTTCCACTCCACTCATGTTCGCACAATATCTTCATAGCATCTTGAGATATATTTTTGATATTACATCCTAGATCTTTATTTGCCATCTTTATAAAGTGTCCAACAAGCAAAGGAATATCACCTATCCTCTCCCTCAGAGGAGGCATCTCCACTTGAAGTGAACTCAATCTATAGTAAAGATCCTCTCTAAAATGTCCCCCACCTATAGAATCTTTCATATCAATATTTGTAGCACTAATAATCTTCACATCTATATCTATATCTCTAGAATTTCCAACTCTTTTTATCTTTTTTGATTCTAAAAATCTTAGCATTTTAGCCTGCATAGTAAGAGGCATCTCACCTATTTCATCTAAAAATATTGTACCTCCATTGACACTCTCTAGATATCCGATATGTTGCCTATCTGCCCCTGTAAAACTCCCTCTCTCATGGCCAAAAAATTCACTCTCAAAAAGCTCATTTGGTATTGCTGCACAGTTTATAGCGATAAAGGACTTTTTCTTTCTATCTGAATGTGCATGTATAAGTTTTGCTACAAGCTCTTTACCACATCCCGTCTCACCTCTTATCATCACATTTAAGCTATTGGTTGCTACTACACCTATTTGCTTATAAATCTCTCCCATCGTCTCAAAAGAGCCAACAAAAGACTCTCCAGTAGCCTCTAGCTCAAAATGGTTGCTCTCCCCTCTTCTTTTTACATATTTTGAAGCAATCTCTATGAGCGATTCTGCATTGAAGGGCTTTTGGAGTATATCTCTAACACCTAGCTTTGTGGCTTCTATGATATTTGTAGGGGTTGTAAAAGCAGTCATAAGCACTACATTTATTTGAGTATCACTCTCTTTGAGGATTGAGAGTATATCAATGCCAGAGATTTCACCTAGATTTACATCAAGTAGCAAAAGTGAGGGTTTAATCTTCTCTATCTCCTCTATAAGACGCTCCTCACATCCACAAAACTCATAAACCCTATGCTCATCCTCTCCCAATATTTTTGCTACTGAATATCTAACATTTTCTTGATCATCCACAACTACTACATTCATCACCCCTCCTTCTCTTCATTTTTTACAACAAACCTAACTATAAATCTAGTACTACCACTTTGGCTATTCATATCAATTTCTGCACCTATGTCATCTATGATTCTAAAAACTAGTGATAATCCTAATCCAGTTCCGCTATTTTTTGTGGTAAAAAATGGATCAAAAATTTTATCTATAATTTCAGGTGGAATTCCACATCCATCATCCTCTATTTCAAAATAGGCAAAATCACCCTCTCTATAAGACCTAATCCAAATATTTCCCTCAATCTCACAAGCATCAATAGAGTTTAGAAGTAGATTTAGAGCGACAATCTCAAAAGCCTTAGGGTGGATTGATATTTTCATATCCACAAGCTCTTTATGTAGGTTTATTCTCTTTTTCTCAAGCTTTGAAGACAAAAGGAATAAAACCTCATCTATGAGCACAGATAGCTCTATATTGTCGTACTCTTCTGAGTTGGGAGGCTTTGCAAAATTTAGAAAATTTCCAACAAAAATATCCATATTTTTGATAGCATTTTTCATAACTGATATGTCTCTCTCATTGAGATTTTTAGCATCAACAAGTAACTTTAGCGGGACTAGAAGATTTTTTAGCTCATGTGAGAGAAAGCTACTCATCTCACCTAAAAGTGCAAGGGATTTTGAAGTAGAATACTTCTTCTCAAGCTCTTTTAAAACTGTTATATCTGAAATTGAGATAAGGTATGCATTATCTATAAATACAGAGGATATGATAAAAAACATATTTCCTTTTTTTATCTCAATCACAGTTGATGTGCCATCATAGCCTCTTGTGGCTACTATTGTCTCCTTTAGATACTCTATATCAAATTCATCTATCAAAGGGTGTCCATTTTGATAGCTTATGCTATGCTCTTCATCCATGATCAAAATCAAAAGATCCATTTTTGATAAAATATTATGATAAAAATTTCTAAGATTTTCTATTTTGTCAATATGAGCTTTTACATCTCTTGACATACTCTCCATAGAATCAAGAAGTATAGTGATTTCATCTATCTCATGATGTTTTTTAAACTCTAAACTTTGCCATTGATTTTTTGCTATTAGTTCAGCATTTTTTGTAGCTAGCGTCAATCTTTTTAGTATTCTTTTTGATATGAAAATTGCAAAAAGCCAACTCCCTGAAGCCACCAAGATAAATACTGCTAAAACTCTCTTTATACTCTGTAAAACCTTATCATTAATAGTAGTGCTATTTTTAAAAACAGTAACAACACCTAGCTTTTTATCACCCATATACATATCAAATGAGACACCATTTTTTATATACTCATCCTCTAGATATTTGCCTATGGGAAACTCTTTTGGATTTGAGTGTGCTATAACTTTTTGGTAGTTATGCACTACCCCATCTTTGATAAACTCATTTTCTGAAATTGATTTGATAAATTTATATACTGCCCACTTATCATCTTCTAGAAGCCTTCTAGATATAAACTCTTCACTATTTTTTACTGTAATCTCTACAAATCTATCTGTAGCTTCATTTATATTTTCACTTGTAAATTTAGCACTAATATATGCACCAATAATAGCAAAAACAAGTATAACTACCAAAAAAGATACAGCTAACTTAGTAGAGATAGGAAAAGAGTATAAGCGTTTAATCATCAATTCTATCTAATGCTTTCATCATCATCTCTATCCTAGAAAAATCGATCTTTTCAGGAAGATCAAATCTACACACTCCAAAACCATCTAGGATATTTACACCATCATCTTCATGTGATAATTTTCTAAGAGCATCCAAAAGTGCTAGCTTTATATCTATATCAACACTTTTCCTAACAACTATTGGAGTGGACTGATACTCTCCAAAACTCTGCACTACTTTAACCTTTTTAGCCCTTTCTGGTTTTAATAGTTTATAGCTCTCAAACACCAAACTATCAACACTTGCACCATCTACATACCCATCAATAACAGCCTCTATAGAATCTGAGTGGTCATAAGTATGTATAAACTCACTAAAAAAATATCTATAATCAATACCCCTCATCTTAAGTTCATATTTTGGCACTATAGAACCAGAGTTTGATTTTGGATCTGAAAAAGCGAAGATTCTGTTTTCAAAAGAGAGTAGAGAGTTTGCCTCATCTTCATCTCTAGCAATAACTAGAGATTTATAAAATGGTTTATTGTCAAAATATGGTAGAGCCAAAATCTCTAGAGAGGCACTATGTTTTGCTTCAATATATGTAGCTCCGCACACATAGGCAAAATCTACCTCTCTCTTTTCAAGCATCTGCTTTATCTCATCATAACTTTTGGCAAATTTTGGTGTAATTTTTACACCTGTCTCTTTAGACAAAAATGTCGTGAGATCAAAAATATTTTTGGCATCTTGTTTGAGAGCAACAGATGTCACGCCAAAATTTAACTCACCCTCTTGTGCATTTATAAAAAGAAAAAGGATTGAAACTAAGACTATCTTCAACATAAAAAAAACCCTCATAGGAGATTCACCTTGCTACAACTATACTACTCTTTTAAATCTTACCAAACTCTCAAAATAAAATCATAAATTTTAGAGACAAAGTGTATCTCATTTTTATCTAAATCTAGTGAGTTTTACTTCAATATATTTTCTCTAATTATCCAAAAATTCCACCACTCAAAATATTCAAAGATGTCTGCTCTGTCTTTTGCTAGCTTTGTGTTCTATTTTTTTTGAGGAGAAGTTTATATCACTATCTATTTTGTCTCTTAAAAATTTTGGCAATTTCCTACCCTCAACTCTTTTGATATCTATAGCTATTTTTTCTGCGATCTCTTTCTCATTTTTTCCTCTCTCTTCTACTAAATACAAAAAGAGAAGCAGTGCTTGCCTATCTAGAGATATTTTCCAAGTAGATTCAGTTTTTAAAAATATCCACTGACTAAAAAGAAAAAATGACTCAAACACTTCAAAATCTACAAATAGCTCTCTTATTGAGTTTTTGAAGTTACCACTATTGTAAAATATATCCCAAAATCTTGAGAATCTTTTTAGATTTTGCAGGCTTTTGAAATCCATCAAAGAGGTTTGGAGTACCTCAAAGGGGGCACTATTAGAGTATATCATCTCACAAGTGCTATCATGTCTAGAAATTGCGACACCTGAGAGCTTTTTTAGCACACCAATTTGTATCTCAAAATAACCCAAAGAGACCAAAAAGTCCAAATCCCTTCCAAAAGATTCTACACTTTGACCAGGAAGCCCTACAATCAAATCAAGATGAACATGAATCTTATACTCTTGCAAGAAATTAAGATTTTCTACCATCTTTGCCCTATCAATCTTCCTGCTAATATTTTCTGAAACCAACTCATCCAAACTCTGAATCCCAACCTCTAACTGGATTGATGCAGGAGGAAAAGATGAGATTAGGGATTTTAACCTCTTAGGAAATAGATCAGGTATCATCTCAAAATGGAGCAAATAGGGTGGAGTTTTTTTCAAAAACAGCTCTAAAATCTCCTCTGCATATTTTATGTTTAGATTGAAAGTCCTATCAACAAACTTAAAATGTCTAACCCCCCTCTTCCAGAGCTTCTCTATCTCTTCTTTTATCACTTCTAAGTCAAAATATCTAACTTTTTCCTCTATAGAAGATAAGCAGAATTCACAAAGAAATGGACAGCCTCTTGAGCTCTCAATGTATATGCACCTATTTTTGATATCTTCATCATCATAAAACTCATATGGCATCTTGAGATTTTTTAGTTGCGGAAGTGGAGCTTTTTGGATTCTGCTAGATTTTTTGCTAGCAAATATATCTAAACACAAATGATAAAAGAGAACTTCGCCCTCACCTTGTATAATATAATCCGCACTAGAAAATGTAGCCCTAAAAGGCTCATACGATACTTCAGGACCTCCTAAAACTACAATAGTCTCATTTTTGATTTTTTTTATAGCCTCTACAAGATTTGAGACTTCAGATATATTCCATATATAGACGCCTATTGCTACTATTTTTGGATTCTCTTTCAAGATTTTTTCTGCAATATCATAAATATTATCATTAATAGCAAATTCTACTATTTTTGCCCTACTTTTTAGCTCTTCAAGATTTGCATATATATATCTTATACCTAGTGAAGAGTGGATATATTTTGCATTTATGGCAACAAGTAAAATATCACTATTTTTGCTCATCTGCTCTCTCCAAATATTTTAATTCTTGCCGATCTATCAAACATGAGGGAATAAGAGACAACAAGGAGGCTGAAATGATAGTTGATTATATAGAGTTTATCAAAAACTCAAAATATATCAAAGAGCTTGGGATGTGGCTCTTTGAAGGCATGTACTACATAGCTCATCTTAGGTCAAATAACACGATTGAGCTAAGATAACTAAGGGACATAAAATCCCCTAGTTATCCTCTATTTTTCTATCAACTTTACCAATATATAGTTGTCTTGGTCTTGCTATTCTCATAGAAGGGTCATGACGATGCTCAAACCACTGAGCAATCCAACCAACACTCCTACCTATGACAAAAACTGGAGTAAACATAGATATTGGAATCTTTAAAGCAGTTAGAATTATTCCAGAGTAAAAATCAACATTTGGATATAGTTTTCTCTCTATAAAATAGTCATCACTCAATGCAATCTCCTCTAATCTATAGGCAACCTCTAAAAGCTTATTATCTATATTTATCTCATTTTTCAATTTATCTTGAAGTTCTTTTAGTGATTTTGCTCTTGGATCATAGTTTTTATAAACCCTATGTCCAAACCCCATCAATCTAAAATCATCATTTGGATCTTTTGCTCTATCTATAAACTTTTTGATATCATTCCCAGAATCACTTATCTCTCTTAGTTGATTTAAAACCTGCTCATTCGCACCACCATGTGCCCTACCCCAGAGAGCACCGATTCCTGCACTTATAGCGGCATAAGGATGTGCCCCAGTAGAGCAGACTGTCCTCACTGCAGTGGTTGAAGCATTTTGTCCATGATCTGCATGTAGGGTAAAAATAGTATCAAGAGATTTCACCTCTATATCTTTGATCTCGGCATCTCCATTTGGATACGCTCTTAGCATATACAAAAAATTCTCAGTAAAATATCTATTTGCATCAGGATAAACAAGAGAGAGTCCTTTTGAGTGCCTATACGAGTAGGCTGCAATTGTTGGGATTTTTGAGATTATCCTTTGAGCCATGATAAAGTAATCAAATGTTCCGCATTTTTTATTGTCACACAAATCTAGATGCTCTCTATAAAACGAAGAGAGTGCGGCTACTCCAGAAGAGAGAGTTGCCATAGGATGAGAGTTTTCTGGAAACGCTCTAAAAAGCTCTTTTAGTGTTTCATGTAGAAAATACCTCTTTCTAATAAGCATGTCAAACTCAAGAGAGTTTTTCTCATTTGGAAACTCACCAGTTAGAAGCAAATAGCAGACATCAAGATAGCTCTTCTTCTCTGCGATATCAGCTATCCTATAACCTCTATAAAATAGCTCACCTTTTTCACCATCAATAAATGAGAGTTCGGATTTACAATGAGCTGTAGAGCTAAATCCATTGTCAAATGTAAAAAGACCAAGCTCTTTATTTAGATCTTTGATGTCTATTACAGGTGTTCCTCTATTACCCTCTAATATTGGTAGATCTATCTTCTTGCCGCTTCTGTTGTCTATTATAGTTACACTATTGCCCATCATGTTCTCCTCGTGTAATAAATTCAGTAACAATCTCATATTATCTATTTTGAGGTCATTATATCACATTAGATGCTTGTTTGATTCTAAGTTATTGTGCCTCAAATATTATTACAAAAAGCAAAAGAAATCCTATGCACTCACCATAAATTAGAGGGCTGCCTAAGCTACAACATTTGCTTTTAGCAAAATCTTAATCTTTTTCTCCCTTAAGCATATCAATCACCTCGCTAGTATTTGGAACTCTACCGCTCACCTTTATCTCGCCATCAACTACCAAAGCAGGTGTGCTCATAACTCCATACTCCATAATCTTTTGGATATCTTCTACCTTATCAATCTGAGCAAATTTTCCACTTTTTGCCACCGCCTCTTTTGCCACCTCAAAAAGTGTATTACACTTCGCACAGCCTGTCCCTAGTATTTCTATTTTCATCTTTTTTTCTCCTTTTTTAAAAATAATATCTATCTTTTCAATCACACTCAAACCTAAATCCAGCCCTTTTTCTTAAAAATAAGTATTGGGAGGACTGAAGAGAGTATCATCAATACTATGGAGAGAGGATAGCCAAAACTCCAGCTTAGTTCGGGCATGATTTTGAAGTTCATACCATATATGCTTGCTATAAGTGTAGGTGGTAAAAACATTACATTTACGATAGTAAAAATCTTCACTACTTTGGTCTGTTCTATACTCAAAACACCCAAGAATACATTTTGTAGGTACTCTAATCTCTCAAAGTTAAACTGCGTATAGTCCACAAGTGAACGAATATCTTTGATCATGATAGAGAGGTCATTTTTTATCTCAGATTTACAGAGATGAGATTTTAGAAGTGAGGCTATTATTCTTTGTTTATCTTTTAGATTCTCGATTATGAGCATATTGAGATCTTCTAGCTTTGATATTCTGCCCAAAATCTCCTCATCCTCATGTTTGTAGTCAGTCAATACAAGTCGGCGAAGTTTTGTGATCTCTTTTGAGAGGTTTTCAACGATATCAGCAACAGAATCGATACGAACATCCAAAATAGTGTTTAAAACTTCATCACCATCATCAAAACCTCTAAAAGATGATGATGTTATCCTCTTTGCAATATCATCAAATGTTTTAAGCTCTGTGTAGCGGATGGAAATTAGGAGATTTTTTTTCAATATAAAAGAGACAGTCTCATTGCGAGCACTTTCTCCATTTATAAGCAAAAAGAAGCTATTTATCTCAATACCCTCATTTTCTTCCCAATACCTAGAACTTATCTCAATCTCTTCACTCTCTTGTTTTGTTGGGAAGATGATATTAAAACTCCTCTCCACAAGTTTTATCACATCCATATCAGGTGAAATCATATCAATCCAGAGCACATCTTTTAGATTTTCAAGATTTGGAAGTGACTCCAACCCTAGAGGCTCTCTTTTGTTTTTGAGATACATTCTTATCATCTAACCCTCTCCTCTAATTTATTTTGTAGTGACGCCTTACAAGTGATATCTATATTTTAGATTCACTTCTTGAGTATAAGTTGCTTATCTCTTCGTTTTTCTATCCATATTTAGCTCTTCTATAAACTCCACTGCATTATCTCCTCTAAGAAAATCAGCAACACTTAAAAGACCATCACTCAAATAGCGTGCATTATATCCTTTGAGTGTGAGATAGATTCTAGCTAAATTTGATCTATCATTATGTGGACAAGCAGTTACTATGAGTTTATCTTTTGGAAGCTCATCTAGTCTATTTGGAAGCTCATTGAGTGGAATATTTTTAGAAAAAGGCATATTCCACGCTGCAAACTCCTCTCTAAATCGTATATCAATAAGCACTGCCTTACCCTCTTCAAGCATATTTAAAAGCTCAAATCCTCTTATTTTCATATCTTTTCGCTCTTTGAGATCAAAACTTTTCAGATAATCATCAAAACCTTTTGTATCATTTGCAAAAAGAGCCAAAGTAACTATCGTAAATAGAAAAAAGATTTTTTTCATTTCACCCCACCCTACAAAATAAAATTAAAAAGATACCCAACAATCAATATCCCAAGTCCTACCACTCCAAAAAAGATAGAGATAAGTTTGAGACTTAGCACTCTTTTTAAAATCATAGCTTCAGGAAGTGAAAGTGCTACTACTGCCATCATAAAACTAAGAGCAGTCCCAAGAAGCATGCCCTTATCGGTGAGCACCTCTACAAGTGGCAAAATTCCAGCAGCATTACTATACATAGGAATCCCCATCACTACACCTACAATTGGAGCATACCAAACATCTCCACCAGCATATTTGGCTATAAAATCAGCTGGTACATAGCCATGGATAAACGCACCAATTCCAACACCAATAATCACATAAAGATATATCTTTTTGAAGATATCTATAGTGTATTCCCAAGATTCTTTTAATCTTGCCAAGATTGGGATAACCTGCTCTTCAAAGCTAACTTCACCAAGTGGTTTGACTTCAATAAGAATCTCTTTTTCTAAATTCATAGCACCAATAATTAGCCCTGCAACTATAGCAATAAGTAGCCCAATACCTACATAAAGTAGTGCGATCTTCCAACCAAAAATAGAGAGTAGTAGAGCTATCACAACTGCATCACTTAGAGGTGCTGAGATAAGATAACTAAATGTCACACCAAGAGGAATCCTAGCTTGCAAAAATCCCAAAAATAGAGGAATAGCAGAGCATGAACAAAATGGAGTGATCACTCCAAATACAGCTGCCAAAACATGCCCTGTGAGTTTGTGTTTTCCACTAATATATGCCCTAGCCTTCTCTACTGGAAAGTAACTCCTAAGAAGTGTAACTATATAGATAATAGTTACAAGAAGTATAAAAATCTTTATTGTGTCATATATAAAAAAATGCACCGCCTCACCAAGGTGAGACCCACCTACAAGCCCAAAACTATCAAAGACTAACCAACTTACAATATCAAAAAGCCAATCAAACACCAAAAGTCTCTTCTATTTTTGGTAAAAGAGCAGAATCTATCTCCTCATAAGTCTTGATAAAAGCTTCATATCCTTTTCCATCTGGATCTTCAAAGCTTACATGGATTTTGGGGATTGGCTTTGGAAACATTGGACAACTCTCTTTTGCGTGATCACATACTGTGACTATGAGATCAAAGTCTTCATCTATTAGCGTCTCTATTGTTTTACTGTGATACTCCTCTTTCCAGATTCCTCTCTCTTCTAGGATTTTTTTTGCACTAGGATTTACTTTTCCACTTGCACGAACCCCACTGCTTTTTGCCTCTATACCTTCTAGTTTTGCATTTATCAAAGCTTCTGCGATGATACTTCTGCAACTATTTCCTGTACAGAGAACTAAAACTTTTTTCATATTTTGCAACCTTTATCAGATAATTTTTTTAGCAATGGAAGCTCAATATCTAAACATCGTATCTCCTCTAAACACTCTAGACGAAATCTATCTAGAGGAGAACGAATAGAGTAGATAGACCATGCACCAGCTCTCTCTACTTTTAAAAAACCTCCATCTTTTAGGATCTTTAGATGTCTTGAGAGGCGTGATTGAATCATACCAAGTGATTGTTGCAAGTCGCATACACACAAGCCACCATGCAGATCTAAAAATCGCAAAATCAGTACCCTTGTTTCATCATTTAGTGATGATATGGTTCTTATAAATGTTTCCATGTGCCTATAGTACAATATGCAATATTAAACATCAAGATATATTGATATATTCCCCATTTGATTATTCAAGCAAAAAAAGCTAGTATTACGATTGTAAGTTTTTGCACAAAAGGTAATACTATGACATTTTTTAACACATCTAGAGTTTTCAAAGGTTTAGTTTACCTCTCCCTTTTTGGTTCCATGTCACT
>JAABSR010000037.1 GCA_011390245.1 Campylobacterales bacterium | reverse complement strand
CTCTTTTGCCAAAGTGGATAGCAAAATAGCAAGTAGTAGCATTGGAGCTGGTGTTTATAATGAGAGTGAAGAGTTTATGGGGATTTTGGATATTGAGCTAAATACCAAAGATAAAAAAGCAAAAGTGATTACAAAAAATATAGTCACAGGCTGGTTTTGCGAGCTTGCGAACAAGGAGAATTTAGATCTTTTGGTAGAGAGCAGTAGTGAGACTTATGCACTAAGTAGCACAAAACTTTGTAAAAATTTAGGATATGAGTACTCCTACCCATCAAAAAATTGGCACTACTAGATTTTAGTTACTTAAAGGATTTTTATTTTTAGACTACTATTTTTGATACTCCCATTTTTTACTATATTTAGCACTGATTCTAAAGCGTGTGCACTTTGTAGTATGTATGATCCAAGTGTATTTGTGGAGATTGATGTACATATCAAAGAGGATAGAGTTGATATCCTTGAGATTGAGTGGGAATTTAGCAGGCTTTTTACAAATGAAAGCATTAAAATCTATGATGAAAATAGAGATGGGAGACTTGAGGGCAAGGAGCTTGAAAAGTTAAGAGTAGAGTATCATGAGGCACTTTTTGAGCTAGGATATCATACTAGCATAACATTAGATGGTGAAAATATAGACCCAAGCTTCATAAATTATAGAGAGAATGAAGTCTATTTATTGGATGAGATTTTGCGAATAAAATATAGGATTCTTGTTGATAGAGGTATAAAAGAGGGCTCTATACTAGGGCTAAACTTTTTTGACAAAGATGGATTTTATATCTTTTTCCCTAGAGAAGGCAAGAGTAAAATCACAAGCAATAATAGATGGTATATGGATAAAAATACAAACTTCTACTCTTCAGTTGTAACTATTGCACTCACAAAAGAGGCTAGTTTAAAAAAAGATATAGAGATAGTTGAAGTTAAAAAAGATATAGAAAAAAGAGAGGATTCTATCCTTTTGAAACTCTCCTTGCTTATGAGTGATATTTTACGCTCCATTCAAACCTCAATAAATGATGTTCACTCCAAAGGCTCAATACTCTCATGGCTTGCTCTGATTTTGCTCTCACTAAGTTATGGAGCAGTTCATGCATTAGGTCCTGGTCATGGAAAAACAGTAGTTAGCTCATATATGCTCTCAAACAAAAAAACATATACTAGAGGCTGGATAGTAGCTCTACTTATTGGGATTATTCATATTTTGAGTGCTCTTGTACTAACAACAGTAGCCTTTTTTATTATCAAAACAGCAGCAGTTGATCTTGCTTTAAATAGTGAGCTTTTTGTTCAGGCGATATCTGGGCTTATAATCTTATCTCTTGGAATCTTTCTAATCTACAGAAAGATTTTATCTCTAAAGAGCAATACACATTTAGCTGGATGTGGCTGTAGTGGTTGCAGTAGTCATGATGAGCATAGAGGAGATTTAAGCGTAGCTCTTGCTTCAGGTCTCATTCCATGTCCAGGAACTGTACTTGTTTTTATCACAATCTATAGCGTAGGTGCAGTTTTTGCAGGTCTTGTATCTGCTATTTTTATGAGTATTGGTATGAGTTTGATTATTGGTTTAGCCGCTACTATGAGCATAAAAGCTAGAGGTAGTATTGAGAAGCATTTATCAAAATACATACTCTATATAGAGTTTTTGGCTCTTCTAGTTATGTCTCTTTTTGGCGTATTGATGTTTCTTCCAATTTTTGTGCTCTAAGGTTTAGAATCTAAGCTCAAAAAGAGCTCCATCCCCAGTATTTCTAGCCTTGATAGTTCCATGATGCTCTTCAATAATCTTTTTTGCAATATTTAACCCAAGCCCCATCCCAGAAGATGTTTTGGTGCTTATGAGTGGATCAAAAATTTTATCAATAATCCCCTCATCAATTCCGCCAGCATTATCTGCAAAAACAATAATAACACTACCGTACTCTTCTTTGATATCAATAGATAGCAATCGATCTTCAAAAGGCTTATTTGAGCTAGAGAACTCATCTAGAGCATTATTTAATATAATTATCCAAACCTGCTCAAGCTTTTGTTTTATTCCCATTATGCTAAAAAGTTCACCAAAGTCACCACTCTCTAACTCAATACTAAATTTTTTACCATTAATATAGACATTTGAGATATGTTTTATCTTGTTATATAACATTCTTAGAGAGACTAGTATAGTTGAGGTTATGTCCACATTCTCTTTTTGACTATCTTTATAGCCCACAAACTCCTGCATAGACTTAACAATACTCTCCAATCTTTTTACACCATCATCAAGATTAGCAAGATTTTTTGATATATTTTCTCTTATGTAGGCATTATCTATGTCTTCAGCGTCTAGTTTTGCTATCTCAATATTTCCCTTCATATATGTCAGGGGAGTATTTATCTCATGAGTTATTCCAGCAGTAAGCTTACCTATAGAAGTTAGTTTTGCTAGATTTATCTCCTCTTTTCTAAGTAGCTCAAATTCTGTAATGTCACTAAGTGAAACTATAAATTGTTCATTGCCAATCTTCTCATATTCATCTTGATGCTCAAAATAATCAGCGGTGATATTAAATATATGGCTTCTTTGGGCACTTTTTATTTTTACTTTGTGTTTATAATTTTTGTTGATTAGAAGATACGCCATGAGATCTTTATGTTTGAAATTATATACATAACCCTCCTCTTTGACCTTTTCAAATTTATCAAAAACATCTATTTTGCTTTTTCTAAACTCCTCTACATCTTCAAAATTTCCAAAAAAATCCAAAAACGCCCTATTTGCATCATATATTCTATTTTTACTACATACAAAGATAAGAGTATTTTGAGAATCTAGTATTCCTCTTGTATATCTTACTTTCTCTTCAATTTTAGTCTCCATATTTTGATGCAATCTGCCTAATTCATTTTTCAGCATCAATATAGCACTGTTATCCACTAAAATCAAAACTCTCTCTTTGGAGCTATTTGCATACTCAACCCTCCTCTTTTCTAGCAAGAAGTTGACAACTTTACCTAGTCTATCTTTTAGCTTTACATTAACCCTAGCGTTTCTATTTTCATTTTCTTGGTCAAGAAAACTTTTTATCACTTGATGGTGGCTAGAATCTACGATAGAGTATATATGTTTGCCTATGACCTCAGATCTCTTATAATCCATTCTGCTTACGATGTATCTGTTTGCATATGATATTTTTAGATTCTCATTTAGTATGATTACACCATTATGTATGCTATCTTTTATAGCTCTATCTCTTTTTTTGGTTCTTGTTATAAACTCCAAAACCTTAGCAAATCTTTTAATTTTTCTATTATGTAAGATTCTCTCTCTAAAGATTAAAATAGAGGCAGTTGGTATATAGAGAAAAATAAGCAACAAGCCATAAATTATGGAATCTAAAACATCATCGCTTATGAACTTTTTCGTATCTTTTTTCTGAACTATTGCTAGTAGATTTTGAGTATCAATTTTGAAGTTTTTTACTACAGTATATGTAATATCAAAGCTATCTATCTCTTTTGAGAAGAGAGGCTCTTGGAGGTAAGTAAGCTCTTCAAAATCTCCAAATTTTGAGATACTATCTTTAGAACCATTTGCAAAATATTCTTCAATTTCACTTGAGAGTACTAAAAACCACTGATCCCCTATCTGGCGATAGAAACTTATCTGCCATAGGCCGTTTTTATCTGCAATATCTTCAAGGGCTTGAGAATTTATAGTGGAGATATCTTCTGTTTTGTTACTATCTATGAGAAGCTTTTTATCTACATCTATCATAGATTGAAGCAAATGAGAGTGTAGCTCTACTGAGATAGTATCTAGCCTACTCTTTTTTATATCTTCATAAAAATAGAGGGAGTGTAGCAACTCACCTAAGATGATTACAACAACCACCACCAAAACAAGATAGTGCCCTCTCATAATAGATCTATTTTATCTGCTAATTTCACTCAATAATTTTTGGAACTATAAAAAATCCATTCTCTGATTTTGGTGCATTATCTATAACCATTTTTGAGATATGCTCATCACTTTTTGGCTCATCAGCTCTCAAGGGTGTACCACCTTTTATGGTGGTAAATGTTGCATCAATATGTGAAACATCAAGCTTGCTTAGATTCTCCACAAAACCTACGATCTCACTTAATTGCCCCTCTATCTCCTCTTTTTTCTCTTCTTCAATCTTCAGACTTGAGAGCTTCTCTAGTCTGCTTAATAGTTTATCATCAACTTTCATCTCTTTATTTCCTTATAAATCTCTAGGATCGCTTAGCTTTCCACTTATGGCACTTGCTGCTGCTACTGCTGAGTTTGCTAGATAGACTTCACTGCTCCTAGCTCCCATTCTTCCTACAAAGTTTCTATTTGTTGTAGAGACACATCTCTCATTATCTCCTAAAATCCCCATATATCCACCAAGACATGCCCCACAAGTTGGATTGCTAACAACTGCTCCTGCATCTATAAAAATATCTATAAGCCCCTCTTTTTGAGCCTGCTTGAAGATCTTTTGGGTAGCTGGAGTGACTATCATTCTTGTATATTTTGCAACCCTTTTGCCCTCCAAAATCTTTGCAGCAATCCTCAAGTCACTTAGCCTTCCATTTGTGCAGCTTCCTATAAAGACTTGATCAATACTTAGATTGTCCTTTTTTGCTTCATTTATGCTCTTGCCATTACTTGGCAAAAATGGATAAGCAACTATAGGCTCTAGTTTACCTACATCAATCTCCAACACACTCTCATAAGTTGCGTTCTCATCTGAGTAGTGATATTTTGGAGCAACTCTTAGATTCTTATCACTCAAAAACTCTTTTGCAGTATCATCAACAGATATAATTCCACTTTTAGCCCCAGCTTCAATCGCCATATTACAAAGTGAAAACCTATCATCCATACTTAAATGTCCAATCCCATCTCCACAAAACTCAAGTGCTTTATACAATGCTCCATCAACGCCTATTTGTCTTATGATTTCAAGAATTAGATCTTTGCCATATACATACTGACCTGGTTTACCACTAAAGACAACCTTTATACTCCTTGGAATCTTAAACCAGTTTTTGCCTGTTATCATTGCATAGGCTAAATCAGTGCTTCCCATGCCAGTAGCAAAAGCTCCTAGCGCTCCATGAGTACAAGTGTGAGAATCTGCTCCAATAATCACATCTCCAGGAACTACTAAGCCCTTCTCAGGCAAAAGAGCATGTTCAATTCCCATATCTTTCTCATCAAAAAATAGCTCCATCTCTTGCTCTTTTGCAAACTCTCTGCTAAATTTTGCCTGATTTGCTGAAGCAATATCTTTTGCAGGAATGAAGTGATCCATCACAATACAGAAGTTATTAGGTTTTGCCAATCTTTTTGCGCCAGATTCTCTAAAAGCCTTGATAGATAGAGGTGTTGTTATATCATTTCCAATCACTAAATCTATATCAACTTTTACTATAGAATCTGCAAAAGACTCCTCTCCAAAGTGCTCAGAGAATATCTTCTCTGTTATAGTCTGTCCCATAAAATTCCTTAAAAAATCAACATTTTTTGCGATTCTATCAAAATATAGGATCGATTTTGATTAGTAACTGACTTTACGCATTTTTTTGCGTAAAAAAACCTTATACTTCTCCCACAAAGTGGGTAGCTTTTGTCCTCACTTCGTTGCGGAATTCCGCTTAGCTACATGGGGATTGCAAAGGACTTTAGTCCTTGCCACTAATACGAGCTTTGCTTGTATTAGTGCGTAATATAAGCTAGTATTTTTCTACGCTATCTTTTAGAAGCGAACTATCAAATCTCACAACCCTATCTCTTCCACTCTCTTTGGCTTTGTAGAGCGAGAGATCTGCAAATTTTATACATTTCCATATCTGATCTGTATCTTTTGGAAAGATAGCATACCCTATAGAGACAGTTTTAGAGAAAGTTTCATTATCAAACTTGAAAAATATTGCCTTAAAAGATTTGTTTATTTTAGTTGCTAACTCCAAAGAGCTATCTTCAGTGCAGTTTTTCATCAAAATCAAAAACTCTTCGCCACCAAATCTAATAATCGCATCATTTTCACCAATGCACTCTCTCATAACCGAAGAGAGTTTTTTGAGTATCGAATCACCTGCGTCATGTCCATAAGTGTCATTTACCATCTTGAAGTAGTCAATATCTAAAAGCATGATGGCATACTCTACTCCATTTTTTACATCATCTTCTAGATTTTTATCTATCAAATCATCCAAATACTTTCTATTGTATAGTCCAGTTAGACCATCTATATAACTTCTCTCTCTTAAAACATCCATTAGCATTCTTGATTCTAGTATTGGCTTAGCCTCTTCAAGATATTTTTTGATTATCCCTATCTGATATTTTGAGTTTTGAAGCTCCTCTTTATTGGCACAAATTATTGAGATGATTATGCTCTTATCATCACTTATCTGATATGGAATACATACATAATCTACTTCACCATTTTGACATTTTGCAAATCTGCAAATCTCTGGAAAGTTTGTCGATTGCACTACCTGATCTGTCCTCTCAGCCCTACACCTACCCTTGATATCCTTGTCAATCTCACAACAAACGCCATTATTGCCATGAAGTTCAACAATTGTCCTAGTATCTTTTGAGTAATCATCTTCAAAGATGACAAAATTTTGAATATTTAGATGATTTTTTAGAACTTGTGCTAGCCTAAAATATATATCCTCTTTCCCACCATCTGTCTCGATAGTCTTTTTGAAGTTATAAATATCAGCGATATCTTGTATTATCTCTTGAGCAGTTAGAAGCTTGTCATTGTTTATAATTGTTCTTCTATTGTGCACAAATGCAGTAAGATTTTTCTCAATCCCACCTAAAACAGTCTCAAGCTTTTCAACAATATCATTTAGCCATTTTGAAGCCTCTTTATCTTCACTGAAAGAGCCCTCTTTTACTCTAACACTATAGTCTCCCTCATGAACTCTCTTTAGTGCTTGTATCATAGAATCAAAAACAGCCGTATAGGGTTTTATCATCCTGCTTATGATTATCAAAATAAGCACCAAAAATACTATAGAGATAATCAGTATCTCACTAATAGAGATAAGCCCCTCTACTCTATCATCTTGGATATCAAATTTTACAGAGATAGCCCCTAAGACATCTCCCTCTTTTGCATTGTGACACTCAAGACAATTTGGCTTATCAAATGAAGATGCAATATATGGAATAGTAACTCTAAGTGATGCCCTTTTTAAACTCTCAGTAGTTTTTGCCTTCTCTATACCACTTTGGAGTACCTCTTTGTCAATCTCATCTCTTGGGGATTCATCAGCTAAGGCTATGCCAAACTGCTCAGATACACTAGGAGCTCTTACAACCCACAAATCTTCAACATTTTTCAATCTCTTCATGCTATCCAAAAAGACATGTCTCTCATTCATCATGCCATTTACCATATGAGCAGTTAGAGAGTTTTTTACAATTTCAGCAGTTAGATATGCTCTCTTTTTTGCTCCATCATAACCAGTAGATCTCTGATTGATAGATACAAAAGCTATGATGATAGCAGTCAAAATTGCTACAAGAGTGAAAACTATAAAGACGATTTTTCTATTTGCGTTCAAGTTGCTCTCCTAAATGAGTGGTCAATTTGTATAGAGTGTTTAAAATAAGAAAATATAATATCATAAGTTGATTATAGGGATGTTAAAGGAGGTAGGTTTCTTAAAATTTACTACTAACTTACAATTTTGTATAAAATTTAATCAAAAAGCTGAACAAAATATACTGCATGGGCTGTTATAATTTTCATGTTTAAATTTACTCACAAAAGGAGCATTAAGATGGATATATCGTCAATCCAACATGTTGTTGATGGTCAAGTAGTTCTTGGCAACTTTACGGATGTAAAATACATTCTAGATACATTCCTATTTATCATGATGGGAGCTTTAGTTATGTGGATGGCAGCTGGTTTTGCCATGCTAGAAGCTGGTCTTACAAGATCAAAAAATAACGCTGTTATTTTGAGCAAAAACATGCTACTTTTTAGTATAGCGTGTATTATGTACTATTTTGTTGGTTTCAACATTATGTACGGAGATGGTGGTGCTTTACTTGGAAGCATAAGTTTTGGTGTTGCTAGCACAAGTGATGGCAATTATAGCTCTATGTCAGATTTTTTCTTTCAAGTTGTATTTGTTGCAACTGCAGCTTCTGTTATCTCTGGTACTGTAGCTGAGAGAATGAGATTGTGGCCATTTTTGATTTTTGTTGTTGTTTTGACTTCAATAATCTATCCTATTCAAGGACACTGGAGCTGGGGTGGTTCTGAGCTTGGTGGTTTGATGGCAGGATTCTCTGACTTTGCTGGATCTACTGTAGTTCACTCTGTTGGTGGATGGGCAGCTTTAGCTGGTGTAATTCTTCTAGGTGCTAGAAAAGGTAAATATGGACCAGATGGTAAAGTAAGACCAATCCCTGGATCAAACCTAGCAATAGCAACTCTTGGTACATTTATTCTATGGTTAGGTTGGTTTGGATTCAATGGTGGATCTCAGCTTGCTCTAGGAAGCCGTGATGATGCTACTGCTTTTGCAGAGGTTGTTGCTGCTACAAATATGGCAGCTTGTGTTGGTGCAATTACTGCTGCATTGATGACGCAATTTATCTACAAAAAAGTTGACCTTACTATGGTTTTAAATGGTGCTCTAGGTGGTCTTGTAGCTGTTACAGCAGGTCCTGATCTTGGTATGGGTGTTGCTGCAATAGATGGTATTGTTGCTGGTATTTTAATTGTACTTGCTATTCCATTTTTTGATAAAATCAAAATCGATGATCCAGTTGGTGCACTATCTGTTCACCTTGTGTGTGGTATATGGGGTACGCTTGCTGTTGGGTTATTCAATCCAGATGTTTCGCTATTTGCACAGATTAAAGGTATTGTAATTGTAGGTCTATTTGTGTTTGTATCTTCATTTATAGTATGGTATATTCTCAAAAGAACTATTGGTATTAGAGCTAGTGAACAAGAAGAGTATGAGGGTCTAGATCTTCATGAGACAGGCTTAGAAACATATCCGGAGTTCCAAAAAAGTCACTAATAGCCCAACATAAAGTTAACTAAGGAGAAAAAAGATGAAAAAAATAGAAGCAATCATAAAGCCTTTTAAACTAGAAGATGTAAAAGATGCGATGATTGAGGCAGGTATCACTGGTATGACAGTGAGTGAAGTCAAAGGTTATGGAAGACAACAAGGACATACTGAGCTATATAGAGGTGCTGAGTATGTGGTAGATTTTTTACCAAAAATCAAAATAGAGCTTATTGTTAGCAATGATGATGTAGATAAGACTGTAGAGATTATAGTCAACTCTGCAAAAACTGGAAAAATAGGTGATGGTAAAATCTTTGTATCTTCTATTGATAAAATAGTTAGAGTTAGAACTGGAGAAGAGAACGAAGAGGCTATCTAGAGTAACTTCTCTCTCGCCATTGTAAGAGGTTCCCCCTCTTACAAAAAGACTTAAGCATTCAATTACCCCTATTCTTGTAGAATCCCAAACTCAAATTTATATTTTACTAAAAATACTAACATTAGGTTAAAATAGATGCAAAACTCTTCAACACTTGATATAGATATGCTTCAAAAAATGGCAAATACAATTAGGTTTCTCTCAGCTGACATGATAGAGAGTGCAAATAGTGGACACCCAGGAGCTCCTTTTGGGCTTGCAGATATTATGACAATGCTTTCACTTCATCTAAAACACAACCCAAAAGATCCAGATTGGTTAAATCGTGATAGATTGGTTTTTAGTGGTGGTCACAATAGTTCTATGATCTACTCTCTTTTGCATCTTTGGGGGTATGACCTCACACTAGAAGAGCTAAAAAGATTTAGACAATACAACTCAAAAACACCAGGACATCCAGAGTATAAACACACTTGCGGAATAGAGATAACAACAGGCCCACTTGGTCAAGGCGTGGCAAATGCCGTTGGGATGGCTATGGCTTCAAAATATGCTAGTAGGCTTTTAAATAGTGAAGTTGCAAAAATTATTGATCACAAAGTTTACTGCATGTGTGGCGATGGAGATATTCAAGAGGGTGTAAGCTATGAAGCATGTTCGCTTGCAGGACATCAGAATCTAAACAATCTTATCTTGATATATGATAATAACAATATTACAATTGAGGGGAAAGTAGATCTATCTTTTAGCGAAGATGTCAAAGCTAGATTTGAATCCCAAAAGTGGGAAGTGGTGGAGATTGATGGGCATGATTATAAAGATATAGATAGAGCACTAAAACATGGATACAATCAGACAAAACCACTTTTGATAATTGCAAATACTACAATTGCTAAAAATTGTGCGACAAAAGAGGGGAGCCACAAAACTCATGGTGCACCTCTTGGAGCTGATGAGTTAGGAGCAACAAAAGAGAAGTGCGGATTTGACAGAAACAGAAGCTTTCACATAGATGAGGATGTGCTATTTAGATTTAGAGTAGCACTTGAAATTGGTGATTTGGCACAAAGAGAGTGGAATAAACTAATAAGCGAAGCTCCACTCAAAGAGCAAAATGAGGCTCTAGAGATACTAAAAAATAGAGATACTTCAAAAATAGTCTTCCCTACTTTTGAAGTAGGAAGCAAAATTGCTACTAGAGAGAGCAATGGAAAAATATTAAATGCGATTTCAAAAGCCATGCCACAATTTATTGGAGGAAGTGCAGACCTTTCTCCATCAAACAAAACCGAACTAGAGGGGATGGGTGATTTTCCAAATGGTAAAAATATTAGGTTTGGTATAAGAGAGCATGCTATGGGCTCTATCACAAATGGAATAGCAAGATATGGACTTTTTGAGCCATTTTGTGCCACATTTTTTGTCTTTAGCGACTATATGACGCCAGCTTGCAGAATGGCAGCTCTTATGGGGCTAAAAAACTACTTTATTTGGACACATGATAGTATCGGTGTTGGTGAAGATGGAGCAACTCATCAGCCAATAGAGCATCTAACTCAGATTAGAGCACTACCAAATTTTTATACATTTAGACCTGCAGATGCAAATGAGAACATAGCATGCTGGAGAGTTGCATTAGAAATTGAAGCACCTTGTGGTTTTGTCCTATCAAGACAAGGACTAAAAGTGCTAGATAATGAGCCTTCAATTGAAGATATCAAAAGGGGTGGGTATCTAATAAAAAAATCCAAAAATCCAAAAGTAACCCTTTTGGCTACTGGAAGTGAAGTAGAAATTGCAATTGAATCTGCTAAAATCCTAGAAGAGGAAAATATCTTGGTAAATGTTGTCTCAGTTCCATGTTTTGATCTTTTTTCAAAGCAGAGCAAAGATACTATTGAAGAGATAATTGATAAAAAAACCAAAGTGGTAGCTATAGAAGCAGCTAGAGGTTTGGAGTGGTATAGATTTGCTCAAGAGGTAGTAGGTATAGATAGTTTTGGAATTTCAGCTCCAGCAGAAGAGATATATGAGCATTTTGAGATAACCCCTAAAGCTATCGTAAAAAGAGTAAAAGAGATGCTCTAGATTCCATCAAATATTAGGAATTCTTTTTGGAAAAAGATAATAGCGACTATAAAACTTTAGAGTTTTTGCACGATCAGCTAGAGAGGCACTTTGAACTAGAGGTCTCTGAGAGAATGAAATCTCAAAGAAAATTTGAGTATATTTTCAATCGTGCAAGTGATGCTTTTTTTATTATTAACTTAGATGGAGAGATGTTAAACTTTAGTGATACAAATAGTAGAGCTAGTGAGCTTTTGGGATACACTAAAGAGGAGTTTAAAAACTTATCACTACTCTCTATCTTAAAAGATGAAGATGATTTAGAGAGAGTGAAAGAGTGGATAAGAGATCAAAAAAAGCACAATATTGAGATAGTCTTTATCTCAAAAAATCAAAACAGAGTGAATGTAGAGATTGGCTTTGAGATATTTAAAATAGATAATAAAAACTCCCTATTTTTAATAGCAAGAGATATAAGAGAGAGACTGATACTAGCAGAGCAAGAGAGAATCTTGGTCCAACAATCAAAGATGGCATCTATGGGAGAGCTAATAGGTGTCGTCGCTCACCAATGGAAGCAGCCTCTTAGCTCTTTGAGTATGCTTCTTGTGGATTTAGAAGATAGAGTTCTTTGCAAAGAGGAGCTAAGCGAAGATATGCTTCTTAGATTTGTTGAGAAAAGCCTCTCTCAAGTAGAGTTTATGGATACCACTATAAATGATTTTAGAAATTTCTTCAAACCTACTAGAGAGAAGAGATACTTTAGAGTAAAAAATCCAATCATAGAGATACTAAATCTTCTATCTTTACAACTTGAAAAAGCAAAAATAGAGTACACTTTGTCTGATAATAGCTCTGAAGAGACTCTTGTATATGGATATGACAATGAGTTTAAACAAGTGATTTTAAATCTTGTTAACAACTCAAAAGACTCGATTATTGAAAAATCAAAAGAGCCTTTTAGAGATGGTGGCAAGATAGATATCCTTATAAGTGAAGATGAAGAATACCTAAAAGTTGAGATAAGCGATGATGGGATTGGCGTCAAAAAGGATGAGGTGGAACACATTTTTGAACCCTATGTGAGCACAAAAGGTGAAAATGGAACTGGCATAGGTCTTTGGATGTCAAGAAAAATTATTGAAGATAGCATGGATGGAACTCTAAAATGTCTCAAAAAAGATAGCGGTGCAACATTTGTTATGGAGATGAAAAAGACTGATACATAAAGGAGAACTCTTGAGTGATATAGAGGAGAATCTTGCAAGGTTAAAAGATAAGTGCGTTTTGTATGTTGAGGATGATAATGTCACTAGAGAGGCTTTTTATGAGATGGTGGAGCGATATTTCAAAAAAGTCTATATTGCAAGTGATGGCAAAGAGGGGTTAGAGAAGTTTGAAGATCTCTTACCTGATCTTATTATCACGGATATGGAGATGCCTGTAGTTGGTGGGATTGAGATGATAAAAAAAATAAGAGAGAAAGATAAAAATATACCTATTATTACAATTTCAGCCTTTGATGATAAGCTACACACTTCAGAAGAAGCAACAAAAATATTGATAAAGCCTGTTAGAAGGGAAAATCTAAGAGAGGCTTTAGCAGAGATATCTAAAATGCTGGGATAGATTACTTAAAGGATCGAAATTGGTAGAGGTAAGTTTTTTGGGGCCTATTCAAGAGGAGCCTATAAGTTATGATGTATCAAATCTAAAAGAGTTAAGTCTTATACTAAAAAAAGATGAGAGATTTAGTAAATGGCTTGAAAATTGTGCAGTTGCTCTAAATGATGAAATAGTTTATGATCTAAATCTTAACCTAAAAGATGGGGATAAAGTGACAATACTTCCTCCAGTATGTGGTGGATAAGATGCTTGAAATTTACAAAGGTGCACTTGAAGTCAAAGAGATAGAATCTAGGTGGCTAGATTTAGCAATATCTCAAAATTGCGGTGCTTTTATTAAATTTGTAGGGATAGTTAGGGATGAAAATAGCATAGAGGGACTCTCTTTTGATATCTATAGGCCAATACTAGAGCGGTGGTTTGAAAGCTGGCAAAAAAGAGCAGATGAGAACAAAGCCAAACTTTTTATGGCTCACTCTGAAGGTGATGTGCTCTTGGGTCAAAGCTCCTATATAGCTGGGGTTCTCTCACCAAAAAGAAGGGTGGCCTTAGAGCTTATAGATGAGTTTGTTGAGGATTTTAAAGCTAGCGCCCCAATATGGAAATATGACCTAGTTGGCGGGGAGAGAATCTACGCAAAAGATAGAAGCACAGCCATAAAAGGGAGTGGGCTTCTTGCATAAAGAGTTTAAGTTTTTGGGGTGTGCATTTAGCGGAGAGTCAAATAGTGGCAAAACAACACTTATAGAGAAAATTTCAACAATTTTGAGCAAAGAGTTTAAAGTCTGCATAATAAAACATGATCCAAAAGATAAATCAGCTTTTGACACAGAGGGGAAAGATTCTTATAGGTTTTATGAGAGTGGTGCAGATGTAGCAGTGATCTCACCCAAAAAGAGTGCCATTTTTCTTCATGGTGAAAAAGATATTTTTGATATTGTTAAAAAATTTGGAGAGTTTGACTATCTATTGGTAGAGGGGCTAAAATATATAGCCCTTCCTAGAGTTACTATTTTTAGAGAATCAATAAATAACGACTACTTTGGTGTAAGTAACGCTTTTGCAATCTCAGAAGAGATTGATAGAGAAAAACTACCAAAAGATATGGATATTTTAAATATAAACTCACCAGCAGATGTGATATCTTGGATCAATAAAAATGGAATCTACTTAAAAGGTAAAATATGCAAATAAATATAGGGATTTTAACACTCTCAGATAGAGCAAGTGCTGGAATCTATGAGGATATTTCTGGAAAAGCAGTAGTTGATACACTAAAAGAGTATTTGATCAGCGAATTTGAGCCAGTCTATAGAGTCATACCTGATGATTTTGAAGAGATAAAACAAAACCTTATAGAGATGTGTGATGAAAAAAATTGCTCCTTAGTAGTCACCACTGGAGGAACTGGTCCAGCACAAAGAGATGTGACACCTGAAGCAACAGAAGCGGTATGTGAGAAGATGATGCCTGGATTTGGTGAGCTTATGAGAGCCACATCTTTACAATATGTGCCCACAGCAATTCTTTCGCGACAAACTGCTGGAATTCGAGGTAACACACTAATAGTAAATCTTCCTGGAAAACCAAAATCTATTCGTGAATGCCTTGATGCAATCTTTCCAGCGATTCCTTATTG
>JAABSR010000036.1 GCA_011390245.1 Campylobacterales bacterium | reverse complement strand
CAAAGATCTCAAAAAAGCTCCTGATCTTATTTTTATAGTTGATGCTACAAAAGAGAAGATAGCAGTACAAGAGGCAAGAAGATTGAAAATCCCAGTGGTCGCACCACTTGATACAAATTGCGATCCTGACCTCATTGACTATCCAATCCCTGGTAATGATGATGCAATAAGATCTATTCAGTTGTTTTGTAAAGAGATGGCTGAGGCTATTAGAGAAGGTCAAGAGATGGCTTCACAAGATGCGAATGAAGAGCTTGCAGAGGGCGATTCTGAAGAGAGTGTCGTGAGTGAAGATGAGAAAAAAGAGGTGATCGCTGAGGCTGTTGCAGAGGGTGAAAAAGAGACTTTTGCAGAGGAAAGCCCAATTGGCGAAGTAGAAGAAATCAAAGAAGAAAATAATTTACAAGAGGAGAAGTAGATAATGGCTCAAATTAGTGCAGCACTTGTAAAAGAGTTAAGAGAGATGACAGATGCAGGAATGATGGAGTGTAAGAAAGCACTTGTGGAGAATGATGGAAATATTGAAGCATCTGTTGATTGGCTTAGAAAAAAAGGTTTGAGTAAAGCTGCAAAAAAATCAGATAGAATAGCAAGCGAGGGAAGTGTCTCTATAGAGATTAGCGATGATTTTAAAAGTGCTATCATCTCTGAGATAAATTGTGAGACTGACTTTGTATCACAAAATGAGAATTTTCAAGAGTTTGCGTCAAAAACAAATACCCAGATTGCAAAAAGTGGTGTAGAGACTACTGAAGAGCTAATCAAAACTGATATAAATGGCACAACATTTGAAGAGTTTATGCAAACTCAAATAGCAAAAATAGGCGAAAACATTATCGTCAGAAGATTTGCAAAGGTTAGCATAGATGGTGAAGGTGCTATAAATGGCTATGTTCATACAAATGGAAAAGTGGGAGTTTTAGTGGCTGCTAAGTGTTCAGATAGTGCAACATCAAAAGCAGTTTGTGAAGTTTTGAAAGACATATCTATGCATGCTGCTGCAATGAAGCCTCCATATTTAGATGAGAGTTCAATTCCAGAAGATGTGATAGAAAATGAGAAAAATATAGCAATAGAGCTTCTCAAAAAAGAGGGTAAGCCAGAAGCTATGTTTGATAAAATATTGCCTGGAAAAATCAAAAAATATTACGAAGATAATACACTTATAAATCAAAAATTTGTAAAAGATGACAAAAAAAGTATCAAGCAAGTTGTTGATGAGGCTGCAAAAAGTGCAGGCGGAAGTGCAGAGATTGTCGAGTATATAAGATATGAACTAGGAGAGGGCATAGAAAAAAAGGCTTGTAATTTTGCTGATGAAGTTGCTGCTCAGCTAAAATAGGGATTTGCTTTGAGCAACTCCTCCTCCCCCTTGTTAGAAGCTATTAACATATCCCACTCTTTTGATTATTCTATCATTGAAAATACTGATTTTTCTATAAACAGAGGTGAGAGCGTCTCTATTATGGGGGTTAGTGGGAGTGGCAAATCTACAATTTTACATATTTTTGCAACGCTTCTAAAGCCAAAAGAGGGTGAGGTTAGGATAGAAAAAAAAGATATCTACTCACTTTCAAAAAATGAGATTTTGAAAATAAGGCGTGAAGATATAGGTTTTATCTTCCAGCAGCACTATCTTTTTAGAGGTTTTAACGCTTATGAGAATCTAGAGATTTCATCAATTTTGAGTGATCAAAAAATAGATGAAAAACTTCTTGAGAAATTTGGCATAGAGAATATCCTAACTCAAAATATTGGTACACTCTCTGGAGGACAACAACAAAGAATCTCTATAGCAAGGGTACTCACAAAAAGACCAAAAATTATTTTTGCAGATGAGCCAACAGGGAATCTAGACAGGGAGAGTGCAAGAAATATCATAGATTCTCTAATAGAGCATACAAAAACAGAGGGTTGTGCGTTAATTATTGCAACTCATGATTTGCAGCTAGCACTTAGATGTGATAGAAGCTTTATTCTAGAAGATAAAAAGTTAAAGAGAAATGGAGCTATTAGAGAGTCTAACTGATGGCAATGTCATCATGTTTTTACTGCTTTTTGTTCGATTTACATCTGTATTAGCCTTTTTTCCTTTTTTTGATAATTCCATGCTTCTAGTTGGAGCAAAGGCTGCACTTGGCTTTTATCTTACAATTCTCTTTTTTCCATTAATCCCTGAAACCACCATAAATTTTACAGTGACAACTTTTACCATAGCTATACTCTCTGAGATTCTTATAGGTTTTTTGGCTTCTGTATTTTTGCAAATTGTATTTCACATGCTCTCATTTGCTGGTGAGCTTATCTCATTTGTCATGGGCTTTTCACTTGCAAGCTCTTTTGACCCAATATCTGGAACTCAAAAGCCTATCATTGGTCAATTGCTAGTGATGCTTGCTGTTATGATAATGTTAGCAGCTGATCTTCACCATCTCTTTTTACTTTTTGTAGATAGAACTCTTGATACAGTACCTCTTGGTGGGTTTGTGCTGAATGAGAACATATTAGACTACACTATCAAAGCAACATCTGAGCTATTTTTGATGGGATTTACTATCGCTTTTCCAATAATTGCACTTATAATATTTTCTGATATTATTTTTGGAATGATCATGAAGACAAATCCACAATTTAATATTCTAGTAGTTGGGTTTCCTATAAAAATAGCAGTAGCAATGTTTGTAATAACAGTGATTATCCCCTCAGTCGTGTTAATTTTCAAAAGAGAGTTTATTGAAGCCTTCAATGCTTTAGAGATGTTTGTAAGCGGCTAGTATTGACTACTGTTTTTGATCATAAAGTCAAAGTAGTCGATGCTTTTTTTAACTATCTCTTCATCACTATTTATGAACAATAGCTCATGATTTATTGAAAAGGCAGATTTTGACCAGTTTGCAGAACCAAAAACAACAGTTCTAGAATCTATAATAGCTATTTTTATATGCATACTGCCACTATATTTACCATTTTTTGCCACATCTCCGCTTATGGTGTAAGTATCTATGTTTTTATATTTTGATAGGTAACCAATTGTGCTATACTTGTCATTTATATTTGATTTTTTATCGTAAATTATTCGTACTTTTATGCCATCTTTTGCAATATTTTTGAGCTTTTTTGAGATATCTCTATTTGTAAAAGAGAACATTGCAATATCTACGCTTTTTTTTGCACCCTCAAGTGTTCTTAAGAGCTCTTTTATTGCTATGTCTGCATCTCTGGGCATAAAAAATATAGCATCTTTGGCAAAAATGGATGTGGCCAGCAAAATAGTTAGAAGAACTTTTTGTATCATATCAACCTCTCAAGTAAGCAATATTAAATTGTTTACATTATACAATTTAATTAAATGTTGCGCAATAAATTAAATATGGAGATTCCATGAAACTTCTTCTAGTAAATAGTAACCCAATAGTCAAGAAGCTCTTTAGCTTAAGTGCGCAAAAAGCAGCTATAGATATTGAGCATGTTGCATCTTTGGATGAGGCAAAAGAGAAAGAGTACCACTTTATTTTTGTTGATGATGAGAGTTATGATGAAATCTCTTTCAAAGAGAAGGCGGCTGAATTTAACTTTGAAAAGATTGGTTTTGTCTCAGCAAAAGGTGCTCAAGCCCCAAAAGGCTTTGACCTCTCAATCCATAAACCATTTTTACCTACTGAACTAGTGGATATTTTTGTCGATGAAGTATCAGAAAAGAAGCAAGATAGTCCAACAGATGATGATATAGATAGTGAAAGCACAGAAGAAGATGATGGAGATATAGGAGATGATGAAGACTATTTGGGTGATATAGATTCTTTAGATGATGTTTCTGAAGCTGAGGATGAACTTGGTGGCGAAGATTTAGATATGGATGATGATTTGGATTTGGGTGACTTGGATGATGATCTCGGAGATGATGATCTCAGCGATGATGATCTCAGCGATGATGATGAGTTGGGTGATTTAGATGATGAAGAAAAAAGTGATGAGAGTGGCGATGATGCTCAAGAGGATATCTCTTTAGATGAGAGCATGGAAGAGGATATGGATTTAAATCTAGAAGATGAAAATCTAGATGAAGATGATTTAGACTTAGGTGACTTGGATGATGATAGTGAGGATTTAGATTTAGATAGTGAAGATGATTTGAGTGAAGATGATAGCGATGATGACACTAGCAAAAAGAGCGAAGATGATGATGATTTGGGTGAAGACTTACTAGAAGATGATGAGCTAAACCTAGAAGATGATAGTGATGATAGCAAGGAAGGAAGTGATGATCTTGACTTGGATGACATAGATGAAGATGAGATAGGAGAATCAAAAGATAAAGAAGATGGCGAGAGTGGCGACTCTCAAGAAGAGCTAGAAGATAGCGAAGATTTAGATATTGATGATCTTGATTTGGACGATAGCGATGATGATTTAAGTCTTGATGATGAGAAAGACATAGAAGATGATAGCGATGATGATTTAAGTCTTGATGATGAGCAAAGCACAGAAAATGATAGTGATGATGAGTTGGCTCAAGATGACCTTGATGAAAGTGACATTGATGAAAGTGATGAGGATGAGGAGAATCTAGGTGGCGTACTAAAAGATGAAGACATAAATGAAGTCAAGAGCCTACTAGAAGATAAAGATGAGATACAAGATTTAGATGAAGACATAAATATAGATGAAGAGAGCATGGAAGACGAAGAGGCAGAGAGTGAAGAGGAAAGTGAATCTAGTGAGGATGATGAAGAGATGGAAGATATAAAAATTGAAAATAGCGAACTAGCTTCACTAACTGAAGAGGCTTTGAGCGAGGCACTTGGCGAGAGCGAAGATCAAGATGATGATGAGCTAGATTTAGAGGATGATGAACTTCCAAAGATAGATGAAGGAGCTGCAAAGAAAAAAGAGACTCCAACTAACCAAGAAGTTTCACAAATAGATAATGTTGCCTTGATAAATGCTATTACAAATATGGGCAATGATAGAATAAAAGAGCTACTAGATGGTATGCAAGTAACTATAAATATATCATTTCCAGATAAAAAATAGCTATATTTTTGGAGTGCAAATTGGATAAAAAAGGAGCCATACTTCTCATCTCAGGCCCTAGTGGATCAGGTAAAAGCTCACTTTGCAAAGAGCTTTTTAACAATATAGAGAGTATATATTTTTCTATATCAACTACAACTAGAGAGATAAGAGAGGGCGAGGTTGATGGAAAGCACTACTACTTTGTTAGCAAAGAGAGCTTTTTAGAAGATATTGAGGATGATAAATTTCTAGAGTGGGCTGAAGTTCATGGCAATCTATATGGTACTTCAAAAAAGAGTGTGCTAGAGGCTTTAGAATCTGGGAAGTTGGTTGTTTTTGATATCGATGTTCAGGGCTTTATAAATATCTCAAAACAGTTTGGAAAATATCTAACTTCTGTATTTATAACAACACCTAGTAAAGAGACGCTAAAAAAGAGACTTCATAATAGAGGCACTGATAATAAAGATACAATAGATAGAAGAGTAAAACATGCACTAGAAGAGATGAAGTTTGTTGGAAGGTATGACTATCTTTTGATAAATGATAATTTTGAAAAAAGCTCAAGAGATCTTATATCCATAGCAAGATCTGCAATGCTTAAGACCTCTACTTATGACATAGAAGACTTTAGCAAAAGATGGGATTTCTAGGGTTTCTTTCCTAAGAGTGTAGCAAGCACATAGTGAATATAATTTCTTCAAATATTTTAAGGAGAAGATGATGGGTATGCCTTCAATGCCAGAGCTTTTAATTATTCTGGCTATAGTTGTATTATTATTTGGTGCAAAAAAGATTCCTGATCTTGCAAAAGGTCTTGGTTCTGGTATCAAAAATTTCAAAAAAGCAGTAAAAGAAGAAGATGAGGTTGAGAGTGAAGTCAAAACGGCTAGCAGTGAAAAGATAGAAGAGAGCAAAAAAAGCACTCAAGAGGCTCCAAAAGAGACTACCTCTAAAGATTCATAAGACTTCAATAGATACTTTGCAAAATTTAATTTCAAAACTTATTTCAGAAAAGATAGGCTATAAAGTTATTCTAGAGAAACCAAAAGAGAGATCATTTGGTAATTTTGCAACACCTATAGCATTTTCACTTGCAAAAGAGCTAAAAAAATCTCCCAAAATTATAGCAGAAGAGCTATCTTTAAAGATAGAAGAGCTAGATGAGATTGAGAGCGTAGAGCCTATAAATGGTTTTATAAATATTAGATTATCTAGTAAGTTTCTTGATTTGGAGGTTGCTAGATTTCTTGAAGAAGAGAAAATCAATTCAGACAAAAAAGAGAGAATACTTTTAGAGTTTGTGAGTGCAAATCCAACAGGCCCTCTCCATATTGGTCATGCAAGAGGTGCAATATATGGCGATTGTATTCTTAGATGTGCTAGATTCTTAGGCTATGATATAGATAGCGAATACTATATCAATGATGCTGGAAATCAGATCTATCTGCTTGGGTTATCGCTTTTTCTTGCTGGAAAAGAGCACATACTAGAGCATGAAGTTATCTACCCAGAGCAGTATTATAGAGGTGAATACATTATAGATGCTGCAAAAGAGATAGCCAAAACTCATGGTAGTGATATTTTTGAAGATGGGCAAAATATAACTATTCTAAGTGAAATTGGCAAAGAGATGATGCTTGAAGAGATAAAGAGTAATCTTAGCAATGTAGGCATAAGCTTTGATTATTTTGTTAGCGAAAATGAGCTTTATAGCAAGTGGGATGAGACAAGAGAAAAACTAGAAAAGAGCAACTCTGTCTATTTAAAGGATAAGAAGCTATTTTTGAAAACTCAGGATTTCGGAGATGAAAAAGATAGAGTAGTAGTAAGAGATAGCGGTGAGCCAACATATTTAGCTGGGGATATTATCTATCATGACTATAAATACAAAAGAGGCTATGATAGATATATAAATATCTGGGGTGCTGATCATCATGGCTACATCGCAAGGGTTAAGTCTTCAATTAAACATCTAGGCTATGATGAGAGCAAGCTAGAAGTGATACTCTCTCAAATGGTTTCACTTTTAAAAGGCGGTGAGCCATACAAGATGAGTAAAAGAGCTGGAAACTTTATATTGATGAAAGATGTTGTTGAAGATATTGGTAGTGATGCATTGCGTTTTATCTTTTTGAGCAAAAAAAGTGACACACATCTTGAGTTTGATGTAGATGAATTAAAGGCAGAGGATTCATCTAATCCTATCTTTTATATAAATTATGCTCATGCTAGAGTCTATTCTATTTTTAGAAACTCAAAATATAGTATTGAAGATATCAAAGAACATAAAATAGAAAAACTAGACAGTGAGCTAAAAGATTTGCTTTTTTTATCTCTACAAGTAAAACATGTGATATTTGATGCTTTTACATCTAGACAGGTCAATAAATTGGCTGATTATCTTAAATATTTAGCAGCAGAGTTTCATAGATTTTACAACTCTACAAAAGTTGTAGGAAATAGTAGTGAAAAAGATATCTTAAAAGTTCTCATGCAGGTTGCAAGAAGTATAAAGCTTGGTTTCTCGCTTATGGGTATAGAGGCAAAGGAGAGTATGTAGAACTAAATCTTCTCTATTCTTATCATGGTAATATCATCAGGCACTTCAAGTGTTTTAAACCTATCAATACACCTTAAAAAAAACTCTCTATCAAGAAGCATCCGCGTATTTTTTAGATCTAGAAGCCCATTATCAAACTCTAGGACTCCATCTGTAAAAAGTGCTATTGATTTAAAATCTTCAAGCTCTATTCTATCAACCTTTATCTCCTCATCAAAATTCATAAGTGGATGATTGTTTGTGTGAAGAGATATCTCTCTTTGACCATCTTTTAAAACAGGTGGATACATACCTGCACTAAAATAGTCTATTTTTTTAAAGTCATTGCTGATATCTAAAAATACACAACTTAATTGCTCCTCTTCTACAAGAGTGTTTTTTATTGTTTTGATAAACTCTTTTGAGAAAGCATTCATACCTTTTTGTGATTCTATATATTTTTTTACAGCTGAAGAGATTGCAAAAGAGGTTAAAGATGGAAGTATGCCATGCCCCATAGCATCCATAATATAGATAAATATAGATCCATCCGCCTTCTTGTAAAGTGAGTAAGAATCACCACTTAATATTTCTGAGGGCTTATATATGATATCAACTAAAAACCCATTATCATCTTTTAGGTCATTTGATATTATGCTTACTTGTTTTTCTCTAGCTTTTTCTTGTTCTTCTTGGTTGTATTTGTTGATATCTTCAAGATGCTTTTTATAGCTAGAGAGTTCATTATAGATAGAGATATTTTTGGAAATTAGATATATAGTATTTAAGAGTTTCTCCCTTTTTATTGGCTTTAGCAAAAACTTTTCTACGCCAATATCAATAAGAGAAATGAGTTTTTCAGAATCATCTGAAGCCGAGGTTATAATAATATTTTGTCCAGGATTTATCTCTTTTATCTCTTTAACCATACTCATGCCATCAAGGTTTGGCATCTGAATATCACTAATTACAATATCATAAATACTGCTTTTGTACTTTTTCAAGCCCTCCTCTCCATCAGAGGCATAATCAACAGAGTCAAAATATCTATCCAAAATTGATATCGCCGTTCTAGCTATTAGCTCATCATCTTCCACATATAAAATTTTGAGAGGTTTTGTATATTTTAATATCTCCTCTTTTGTGGCAAGGATACAACTATTTTGTGGCATTTATATCTTGTTTTAAAAACCCTACAGTATTATCAATTTTTACTTTATACATCAATTGCCATCTTCCAACTGAGTCTATTTCAAAGCTCTGAGTTTGATAGATTCCATCTTCACCAGCTAAAGCTTTTAGCTCCATATCATCCTCTGATGTATGAGGCCTAGTCAGTAAAATAGCAGCATCAGCATCTAGTATGTTAGCTCCATCTTTATCTTGTAGATAAAACTTTACGGTATTATCACCAACTTTTAAATTTTCAGTTGATACTCGTATCTCATACCTATTTTTAAACTCTCTTTGAAGTATTTGAATATCATTGTAGGACTCATCTATTTTCATGTAGTCATCCTCAAAATATCTATTATCCATATAGACTTTTGAGTTGGAAACAAGATTGAGTGTCCATATTATCTTGCCAATAACTACTAATACTATTAGCATAATGCCTATTGGCCATAAAGATCTATTTTTCAACATTGCTTCTTTCAATATTCCTACCCTTTTTATAGCTATAGAAGAGGAGAACAATCAATGAACCTACCATTAGATAAGCTGCCCAATTCAAAAGAGTTGTAAAAACCTCATAATCATTTTTCATAACGCTATTTAGCTCAATATTTTTACTTTTTGCAATCTGATAAGCTATCTCATTGTAACCATTGAGAACTGCTGCACTTACATTTTGAGGTGTTATCTCACTCTCTTTGGCTGGGAGTAGAGGTATTATGTGATCCCAATATACACCCTTTTTATCAAAATCCTCTTCTAAATCACTACTTGATTTTATGTCAATCTTCTTATCATCAATAGACAAAAATAGAAAAACATATGGATTTTGAAACTCTTTTAGTTCAGAATCTATATATTTTTCATACTCAATACCATCAAGACTCTTCAATACATACACATAAGTATGAATATTAAGTTTTGAATATAATTCATTTGCGATGTTAATAATAGCATCTTCTGTCTTTGGTATAAGTATAAAATGTGGATTTTTTAATTCAGAAGAGAGAAGTAGAGTATTTAAAGCAAGGAGTAAAACCCCCGCTTTAAAAATATTAAAAAGTATCTTCACCTACTAAATCAGCCTACATAAGCAAGCATGCCAGGTATAAAGACAACTGCAATAGATACAACTGCAATCAAAACATTTGCAAAAGTTAGTAATATTTCAAGACTATTATACTTTGTTGACATTATTCGCTCCTTACTTTGCATCTTTAACATGGCTGACATTGTTTGTATCAATCATGTTAATTCCAAAAGGTTTTTCAATCTTATAGTAGTTTGTAGCTTCTCTTTTTTGTGTAGAAACTGCATTAACTCCAAATATAAAAACTACTGTCAAAAGAAGAACAACCGCAACAAGTAATCCTAGTAAACCGTTTACTCCAAACATTCCATTCATCTAGTTATTCCTCCTTATCTAAGTGAGTATATGTACTCGCCAAGAGCTTTCTCTTGAACATCTGTAAATCTATCTTTGAAAGGCGGCATATAGCCAATGCTATCTTTTTTACCATATTTTAGCACTTCGCCTGTTAGATCAACTAATGATGGTCCAACCATCTCAACTCCATTACCATCTATACCATGACAAGCTGCACATACATTCTCATATACAGCTTTTCCTTCAGATACAAGGTTTGGATATTTTGTTTCACCTCTAGGTGAAAAATTTGCCATAATATATGCAGCAGCTTTTTTTGCTCCATCGCTATCAGTCATCATTGGTGGCATTGGTGACATAAAGCCCATGCCTTGAGCACCTTGAGCAACCACTTTTTCTATGTGATCCTCTTTGCCCCAGGTGATAAGATTAGCAGCTTTTCCACCCATACCTTCTGCTGTTTCACCATGACATGGTGCACATTGTACCAAGAATATTGATTGACCCATGTCAATAAGTGTTTGCTTATCTGCATTTGCCCACTTGCTCTCATATTTAGCTTGATACTCTTTAACCTCTTCATTCCACTCTCCAATTTGAGAGTAAGCGTTTAGAGGATAACCTACAAACCAATACCATAAACCCCAAACTATAAGTATCGTGTACATTGCTGCCCAGCCAACTGGTAGGTCGTTTTTAAATTCATCAATACCATCCCAATCATATCCAGCCAGCTCGCCTTCTGCTTTCTCATCTTTGATTTGCTTGATGTACTTTCCAACAATAGCTACAGTTAATACAACAATAGCAACGAGACCAAGCAACGAGAGGGCGTTTACACTATCATCTAAATTTAACCATTCCATCTTTAGCTCTCCTTTATGGATTCTCTTTTTTCAGACTCTTTTTTTATATTCTCTTCAATAGGCTTATCACTTAACTCATCATCTAGCGCTAATCTTCCATACTTCTCATAATCTGCTTCTCCCCTTTTTTCACTTCTGTAGAGATGCAAAATATATGCATAAAGAATAACAACTAACGCTATGGTCGTAAAAAAATAGAGATACTCCCTGATGACTTGTATTAATTCCATATCCACCTTATTGTGCCACTCTTCTTTCATTACTCAAGCTGTTTAGATAAGCAATCAATGCAACGATCTCTTTTATCTCACCTCGTGCAAGTGCATCTTTAACATCTTGATTTTTCATATCAGCAACTATAGCTTTAGCTTCGTCATAAATAAGAGCTTTAGCCTCTTCGTACGAACCAAGAGCTACACCATTTGGCGTATCATAAGGCATACCAAATACAACCTTTTGTGTATAAGCTTCCGCATAAGCTGTATCTATGTCAACACTATTTGAAAACATGTGTTTATAAGCAGGCATGATAGAACCTGGAACTACTGATTCTGGATCCCACATATGGTTTTCATGCCAATCTGTAGTTCTATAATCACCTACTCTATGTAAGTCTGGACCAGTTCTCTTTGAACCCCAAAGGAAAGGTCTATCATACGCATACTCACCACTTAGTGAATACATACCATATCTATCAGTCTCTGACTTAAATGGTCTAACTAGTTGTGAGTGACATGCATTACAACTATCTTTTATATATACCTGTCTCCCAGCAGTTTCAAGCATTGAGTAAGGTTTAAGACCCTCAGTAGGTCTAGAAGCCTGTGCAAACTCTGGAACTATCTCAACAAGACCTGCTATTGAGAATGGAACAAGAAACGCAACTGTAAAAAAGAATGGATTTTTCTCTAACCAACTAAACATTATCTCACCCTCCTTATCTAGCTGCTATTGGAGTAGCATACTGTGGTTCTTTATCTATCTCTTTTGATGCCACAATTGTCATTATTATGTTATATGTAAACATAATAAAACCTATAAGATATAGAAGTCCACCTATAGCTCTGATCATATAATATGGGATAAGTACAGTTACTGTGTCGATAAATGAGTAAGCTAAGCTTCCAAATTCATCTGTAGCTCTCCACATCATACCTTGGGTAATACCTGCAATCCACATTGAACTAAAGTATAGAACTATACCAGTTGTTTGGATCCAAAATTGTGCTTCCATCAATTTACCAGAATAGATCTCTCTTTTGTACATTCTAGGTACCATGTGATAACAAGCTGCAATAATCATAAATCCAACCCATCCTAGTGTTCCATCATGTACATGTCCAGGAATCCAATCTGTAAAGTGTGCTAGTGCATTGACTGATTTGATTGATTGAATTGGACCCTCTAGTGTTGAGAGCATATAAAATGTTGAAGCCAACACCAAAAATTTAATAATTGGTGACTCTTTTAATTGATGCCACTGACCCTTCATAGTCAAAAGCATATTTATCGCTGTACCCCATGATGGAAGAATAAGAATTACAGAAAAAACTGAACCCATAGTCTGCATCCAGTCAGGAACAGTTGAATAGATAAGGTGGTGACCACCTGCCCAAATATAGACAAACATCATTCCCCAAAATGAGTATAGTGAAAGCTTGTATGAAAATATTGGCTGACCAGACTCTTTTGGAAGGAAGTAGTAGATAAGTGCAATAATTGCCGCAGTAAATAGAAAAGCAACAGCATTATGCCCAAACCACCACTGAACCAACGCATCATTTGTACCAGCATATAGTGAAATAGAGTGTGTCCAAGCACCATATCCAGAAACAAAATATGTAGGTATCTGAAGGTTATTAAATATAAAAAGTGCGGCTATAGCTACAAATGTTGCTATAAAATACCACAATGATATATAGAGCGTCTTCTCTCTCCTAACACCCATAGAACCAAAAAGGGAAACACCCCATAATACCCATACAACTACCACAAGTAAATCTAGAGGCCATACTAGCTCAGAGTACTCTTTTGAAGTTGTCATACCAGCAAAAAGAGATACAACTGCTAATGCCATTAGAACAATATATAGCCAAAAATGGATATATCCAATAGCCTTAAGGAATGGATACTCATTATAAGAGATCTTTAGAACTCTCTGTCCTATATAGTACCATCCAGCCCATATACCACTAAGGGTAAAACCAAAAATGATTCCACTTGTGTGAAGTGGTCTCAACCTACCAAATGTACCGTATTCACCAGCTAAATAGTTTAACTGTGGAATAGCCATCTGAAAAGCGATAACAACACCTAAGAGCAGACCCACGATACCAAAAACTATTGTCGCATAAAGAAACAATTTGGATATCGAGTAATCATACTCCAACGCAGGATTTGTTTGCATTACTACCTCCTATAAGATTTAAAGACAAGTTTACGCAATAAACACATGATTATAGTAGGTTGATAATGATAGAAAGCTTAAATTTTGTAGAAATATTTCAGATTTTGAAGTGAATAGTATTTTTAAGTTTAGATTTATGTTTAAAGAGTTCGGATCAATTTTTGTATCTTTTTTTTACAGCTAAAATTCCTAGAGCTATCATCACTAGGATAATAGCCCCTGTTACCACTACCTCAGGAACTCCTACAGGTGAGCCAAGGTTAAACACCTACAACCCCCTCGCATCTAGGGCATAGCTTATCTTCAGCATCTGAATTTAGCTTCCAACATCTAGGACATTTATGTAAAGTGCTTTTCATTATATAGAATCTATCATTTTCAACCTCAAAACTCCCAAGACTCTCTTCAGCTCTTAGCTCTTTTGATATCGAACTCACTATAAACCAGTCATCAAGCTCTAAAAAATTCTCCAATTTATCACTATCACAATAGATCTCTAGCTCTAAGTTTGCTTTTATCTTTTTATCTTTTTTCAGCCCATCAATCACTTCACTACATCTCTCTCTTGCAGTTATTAGATAATCAAAATCTATATCTTTTGATTCTATAGATTGAAGCTCTGCATATTTTAGAGAGAAGACATCTTTGGCATCCCCTTTGATAACCTCTGGTGCGTACTCCAAAACTTCATCAATAGTGTAGGTAAAAATTGGTGCTAGTAAAGTGAGGAGTGATTTTGTAATCTCTACCATAACAGACTGGGAAGCCACTCTTTTTGTGCTATCTCTCTTTTCACAATAGAGTCTATCTTTGCATATATCAAGATAGATTCCACTAAGCTCTACAGTTACAAAGTGGCTTATAAGTTGCAGGCCTTTTGAAAACTCATAAGCGCTAAAAAACTCATCTGCTTTTTTAAGTTTTTTGGCTGCTAGATTTATTATCCATCTATCTATGTCACTATAGGTATCTCTGCTTGAGAGTGCATCTAAATCTGAAACATTTGCTAGTAAAAATCTTATAGTATTTCTGATTTTTCTATAGTGTTCACTTATCTGTTTTAGTATGTTATCACTTATCTTTTGATCATTTTGATAGTCACTCATCACAACCCAAAGTCTTAGAATCTCACTGCCATAGTTTTTGAGTACATCTTTTGGAGCTACTACATTCCCTTTGGATTTGCTCATCTTCTCACCATGCTCATCATTTGTAAATCCATGTGTTACTATACTTTTGTATGGTGCACAAAAATTTATAGCAGAGCTTATAAGGAGCGAGCTTTGAAACCAGCCTCTATGCTGATCACTCCCCTCTAGATACATTGATGCTGGATACTCTCCTGCGTTAAAATCTTCTCTTTGAAGTACAGCTTTCCATGTTGAACCACTATCAAACCAAACATCTAAAATGTGGTCAATTTTTTC
>JAABSR010000035.1 GCA_011390245.1 Campylobacterales bacterium | reverse complement strand
GTAGATATTTTGGCGAGGCACTTGAAAACTATCTAAAAGATGAAGAGATTATTGATTTGCGTGCAGGCTATTATGAAAAGTTCTATAAGATATCCAAACCTTACATCACTATGAAGTTTTTAAAAGATGGTAAAATCATTAGTCATTGGGCTAAAGCATATAGAGGAATCGTACTGAGAGAAATTGCAAAAAGTGGGATTTTGTCAATTGCAGAGTTGATGGATTTGCAAATAGAAAATCTCTTCATCAAAGAGATAAAAGAGCAAAAACTTAAAACAGAAATTGTCTATAATATTTTATAGTCAAAAACCAATCAAAAAGGAGCTTTGGAGATGAAAATATTTCTTTTTTTTATACTCTTATCTACACTTCTAGTGGGTAAAGATTTAGATCAGCTAAAACTAGAGCAGATAGCAAAAGTAGGTGGTGTTGTTTGGGGTATTGATTTTGTAGATGAAAAGAGGATGATTTTTACCATAAAAGAGGGCAAAGTAGGTCTGCTGGATTTAGAATCCAAAGAGATAACATATCTCAAAAACATCCCAAAAGATATCTTTGCAAATGGACAAGGCGGTTTGATGGATGTGGCGATTTCTCCTAGATTTGAGAAGAGTAAAGAGATATACTTCACATACTCAAAAAAGATATCAAACAAAGGTGCTACAACTCTAGCTATTGCAAAGTTTGATGGAGAGGATTTAAAAGAGTGGAGAGATTTGTTGATTACAGATTCTTACTCAAACAATAGAGTTCATTTTGGAAGCAGGATAGCTTTTGGTGATAAAGAGGATATCTATTTTGGCATTGGTGATAGAGGCACAAGAGAGAGTGCTCAAGATCTCTTTAGCCATCAAGGGAAGATTCTTAGGCTAAATCTAGATGGAACTACTCCAGAAGATAATCCATTTTTCAACTCAAAAAATGGAATCAAAAAAGAGATATATAGCTTTGGACATAGAAATCCACAAGGTCTTTTTTTTGATAGCAAAAGAGATATACTCTTCTCAAATGAGCATGGCCCAAGAGGTGGAGATGAGATAAATATCATAAAAGAGGGCAAAAACTATGGATGGCCTATAGTCTCTTTGGGCAATGAGTATCACAATAACAAAAAAATAGGAGTAGATAGCAAAGTGGGTATGGAGGATGCCATAAAAGTTTATATCCCCTCAATCGCACCTAGCTCACTTATAATCTACCAAGGAGATAGATACAAAGAGCTTAGTGGCTCTGCAATCTCAAGTGCCCTAAGAGGCTCTCACATAAATATCATCAAACTTGATAAAAAGATCAATCCTCTAAAAGAGATAAGAATCTTGAGAGATTTAGATGAGAGATTTAGAGTGCTAAAAGAGGGAGGGGATGGATACATATATGTAGGGACAGATAGTGGAATTATTGGAAGGTTAATAGAGTGATGTATAGAATTGAAGAATATATACAAGTATGGTACAATTTATCTGAATATGAAATCCTAGACTGATTTTTGAGAGTATTTATGAAGATTTTACTATTTTTGATTTTACTTTTTACCCTAAACCTATCTGCAACCCCTGCATTTAGTGAGTTTTTTGAGAAACAAAGAATTGCTATGCTTCTTATTGACCCTAATACTGGAGCGATTGTTGATGCAAATAATAAGGCTTCTAGATTTTATGGCTACTCAAGAGAAGAGCTAAAAAAGATGAAGATTCAAGATATCAACGCTTTTACCAAAGAGCAGGTAGAAAAAGAGATGAATGAGGCTAGAAATCAAGAGAGAGACTACTTTATTTTCAACCACAAGCTAAAAAATGGAGAGGTTAGAACTGTAGAGGTTAGAAGCACTCCATATATATTTGAAGATAAAACCTTGCTTCTCTCAATCATCCAAGATTTGAGTGAATACAGGATAAAGCAAGATGATCTTTTCCACTTTCAAGGTATGCTAGAAGAGGCGATAGAAGAGAGTAGAGCAGAGATAGATGAGACACAAAAAAAAAGAGATCAGCTTATTTTTGGGTTTGTTAGTTTTCTTATTTTATCTATTTTTATACTCCTATTTCTTATATATAAACTTCAAAAAGCTAGGGTATATCTTAGAGAGGCAAAGAGCTTAGCAGAGGAGTCAAACAGATCCAAATCTGACTTTTTGGCAAATATGAGTCATGAGATAAGAACTCCTATGAATGCAATAATTGGACTTAGTGAACTGCTAGGAGATACTGATCTTGATAGTAAACAAAAAGACTTTTTGAGAAAAATTGATGGCTCTTCAAAAATGCTCCTTAGAATCCTAAATGATGTTTTGGACTACTCAAAAATAGAGGCAAAAAAGCTTGAAATAGAAGAGAAGAGCTTTGAGATAGAAAATGTATTTTCACAACTTAGAATCCTCTTTGTAGAGAAAGCTATGCAAAAAGAGGTAGAGTTATATTTCTGTATGAAAAAAGATCTCCCCTCTGTACTTGTGGGTGATGAGTTGCGATTGGAGCAGGTTTTGACAAATCTCCTAAGCAATGCCATAAAATTTACAGATAGTGGGATGGTGATTTTAAAAGTAGAGCTAAAAGAGAAAATAGATAGCAATAGAGTGCTTCTTGAGTTTAGCGTAGAAGATAGTGGTATTGGTATGACCAAAGATCAGCTAGATAGGCTTTTTAAACCATTTACACAAGCTGATAATACTATTACGCGTAAATTTGGCGGAAGTGGTTTGGGACTTAGTATTAGCTCAAGTATAGTTGAGGCTATGGGCGGGAAGATTAGAGTTGAGAGTGTGTTGGATGTCGGAAGTAGATTCTATTTTGAGATTGAGTTAGATGTTTTATCTTGGGGTGGTTGTTTTTATAGTATTGAAAAAGATCCCTATAAAGTTTTGATTGTAGATGATGTAGAGATATCAAGAGAGGTTTTGGCAAATATTTTAGAGCGTTTTGGATGCAAACATGATGGTGCAAGTGATGGTTTTGAGGCTATAGATATGATAAAAATTGCAGATAGAGAAGATGAGCCTTATGATTTTATCCTCATGGACTACAAAATGCCAAAGATGGATGGAAAAGAGACAATAAAGATGATAAGTCAGATGCACAAAGATGGTGAACTAAAATATAGCTCTTCATCTATCATGATGTTTTCTGCTTGTGCAAAAGAGGATATTGGGGTTGATGATATCAAAATAGATCTCTTTTTGCCAAAACCTATAACATCTTCAACTCTTTTTGATGCCTTCTCAAATATCAAAAAAGGTATAGTCAAAAAGGATCATATTGAACATAAGGATAATCCAATGGATTTGAGTGGAATCTCTATTTTACTCTTTGAAGATAACCCTATAAACCAAGAGGTAACATCTATGATGCTTCAAAAAGTTGGAGCTAAGATAGAGATAGCAAATGATGGAAAAGAGGGAGTGGAGAAGTTTTTAGAGGGTAGAGATAGGTATGATATTATACTTATGGATATACAAATGCCTCAGATGAGTGGATATGAGGCTGCTTTGAAGATAAGAGAAGTTAACAAAAAAATACCAATAGTAGCTCTCACAGCAGCAGCTATGGTAGAAGATAGAGAGAAGGCTTTAGAATCAGGCATGAATGACCATATAGGAAAGCCTATAAACTCTAAAGAGCTGTACTCAAAAATTGCAAAATTGTGCAATAAAGAGATATCAATCAAAGAGGATAAAAAAGAGGATAGTGAGATTTTGTTGTTAAATAGAGAGTATGTTGAGGACAACTTAGAAGAAAAAAAAGAGATAGATAGATTGTATAAGATGATGTCATCTAGCCTAGAGAAGCAATATGCCAATATTGTGCAAGATTTAGATAGCAATCCAGAAGAGGCAGAGAGGTTGATACATTCTCTAAAGGGCTCTAGTGGGAGCTTGGGATTGGATAGATTGCAAGATATTTGCAAAAAAATAAATACTCTCCAAAAGAGAGATGAGCCAATAGGTGATGATCTCAAAAATGAACTAAAAGAGGTTTTAGAAAAGACAAAAAAAGCACTTGAAAAGGAGTTGAAAAAAGAGTGAGCAAGCAACTTTTAGTCACAATTTTTATTATTTTGTTTTCACTAAATTTTCTACAAGCCAAAGATATCGCTTATATAGTCTCTGATATTAGGATTCCATTTTGGGATATTATGTCTAGAGGGATTGTAGATGCGGCAAAAAAGAGAGGACATGAAGTCAAAGTCTATAGTGCAGATAACGATAGAAAAAAAGAGCTAGAAAATACGCTCAAAGCAATCAAAGATGGCGTTGAGGGAATCATCATATCTCCAACTAGCTCACTAGCAAGTGTAACTATACTAAAACTAGCAAAAGAGGCAAATATCCCTGTAGTGATCTCAGATATAGGGAGTGATAGGGGTGAGTATGTCTCATATATCTCTTCTGATAATAGAGATGGAGCCTATAAAATAGGAAAAGTTTTAGCCAAAGAGATGACAGAGAGAGGATTTGAAGATGGTAGTGTTGGGATAGTAGCTATCCCACAAAAAAGACTAAATGGACAGCTAAGGACTGCTGGTTTTATGCAGGCTCTAGATGAGGCAGGCATAAAGGGAGCTGGCATAAAACAGCAGGTAGATTTCTCTTATGAGGAGACTTACGAGTTCTCAAAAGAGTTTATAGAAAATCATAAAGATCTAAGAGCTATATGGCTTCAAGGTTCAGATAGATACAAAGGAGCACTAGATGCTATAGATGATGCAGGCAAAAGTGGTGAGATTTTGCTTATCTGTTTTGATGCAGAGCCTATATTTTTGGAGCTTATTCCAGAGGGTGTTTTGGTAGGAGCGGCGATGCAGCAGCCATATCTCATGGGTGAGAAAGCACTCATCACACTTGAAGCACACCTAAAAAATCAAGAGGTAGAGAAAAACATAGAGCTTGAGATACTTGCTATAAGTGAAGACAATATAGAAGAGAAACTTCCAGTGATCAAAAGAAATGTATTAGGTATCACTGAGTAGATATATGCAAAAGCTTAAAAAATCTAGCCACTCTCTCTATCTACTGCTTGGAATCTCAATAACTTTTATAGTTATCTCTATCATAACTATCCACTCTGCATACATGTATGTGGATTCAAAAGCTCAAATTATTGAAAATATGCACAAAAGCTCAGAAGAATCTATCATATATCTAGAGAAAAATATAGCAAATCTTATAGAAGCGTATGCAGTATCTGAGTATGAAAATCTCATCATAACTGAGATGGAGAGGAGAGATAGTTTTGTTATTGTTGTGGAGGATTTCAACATGGGCAAGATTTTGGGCAAGCCTTCATATATCAGTGGGAAAATAAGAGATAAAAATGGCAATATAGTAGATTTTGACCCAGAAAGTAGCGATCACAAAAAAGCCCTAAAAGAGTGCTACTACATAGAAGATATAGATATCATCTCTACTCAAGAAAACAAGCTCATAGGTTCTATAAAGATATGCACAAGTGATGAGCTAATAAATGAAGAGCTAAATAGAACAATAAAAGATACACTAATTGATGCAGTAGTTATAACTTTGGTGCTTCTTTTTGCTATTTTTGGAGTTATTAGAATCTTTTTTTTGAGACCAATCTCTGAAATAATATCTATTATAGAGAGAAGTGGAGAGGATGGAATCCCAGAGGAGAGATTTCCACTACAAGGCTCAAATGAGATAAATCTTCTATCTCTATCAATGAATAAGATGATAGAGAGTATAAAAACCTCAAAAGAGGAGCTAAAAGAGCTAAATGAGACGCTAGAGGAGAGGATAGAGAGTAAAATTGAAGAGATTCGCCAAAAAGATATTATCATACAAGAGCAGACTAGAAAAAAAGCACTTGATAGATTGCTTGTTGATTTGGCACACCAGTGGAGACAACCGCTCAACTCTGCCTCTTTGCAGGTTCAAGGTATTGAGTATTTTATAGAAGGCCATAAAGATGAAAAGGAGATTGTAAAAATCATAGAAAGTGTCGCAAATGAGCTTTCAACACTCTCTGATACTATCACAAAACTTACCACATATTATGAGAGAGAAGCAGGGGAGATGATCTCTTTGAAAGAGGGCATAGAGAAGACTTTTGAGATTTCAGGTGAGAGCTATAGTAGTGCCAATATGGATATAATTTTAGATATTGATGAGAAGTTTTCAATAAAAGCAAAAGCAAATGAGTGGGTAGATGTATTTAGTGTTCTTTTAAATAACACAAAAGATGCACTAGAGCTTAGAGGAAGAGGCGAGGGCAAAGTAAAAATATATGCAAAAGAGTATGAAGATAGGAGTATCATAAGAGTAGAGGATGATGCAGGAGGGATTGATAGTGCACTTTTGCCCTCAAAGATTTTTGATGCCTACACTACGACATATTTCAAAAGCAGGGATAAAGGCTTAGGTCTCTATCTGGTTAGAAATATTATTAGGTATAGATTTGGAGGAGAGATAGAGGCAAAAAATATAGATGGAGGAGCTATGTTTGAGATAACTATCCCTCATTGAAGTATGTCTTCATATCGTAATCTAAGCTTTTTGCTTTTTTATAGTTAAAGTGTTATCATATTATTTAATTTTGCTTAAAGGATTTGGATGTGGAAGAGAACATAAAAAACATAAAAGAGAGTGCCCACAAAGCAACGGCGATAAAGGATAGATATCTTACTTTTGATATGGAAGATGAGAAGTATGGTATTGAGATTTTAAGAGTCAAAGAGATTATTGGACTACAAAAGACTATCCATGTCCCTAGGACTCCAGAATATGTAAAAGGGGTGATGAATCTTAGAGGGATTATTATTCCAGTGATTGATCTTAGAAGAAAGCTCTGCATGGAGGAGATAGAGCCGCAGATGGATACTGCTATAATAATAGTGCTTATTCGTAATATCAATATTGGATTTATAGTAGATAGGGTTGATGAGGTTAAATCAATTAGTGAAGATGAGCTTTCAGATTCTCCAGCTTTTGGCTCAAAGATAAACACCAATTTCATAAAAAAGATGGCAAAAACGGGAAAAGATGTAGTTATGATACTTGACTTAGAGGCGATATTTGATGCTGAGGAGTTAAGTGGTATGGAGCATATTGCAAAAGCAAATAAAGATGAAGAGACTTCAGAAGTCTAAATCAAAATAAACTTAAGAACAAGGAAGGTAAATATCATGACACTAGGTATGAAGATAACGATGGGATTTGGAATCATCATAACAATTATGCTGATTTTAGGTGGTATAGGCATAGTAAATATGAACAACGCAGGAGACAATTCATATAATCTTGCAAATAAATACGCCCCTGAGGTTGATGTGGCAACAAGAGTTGAACGAAGCATCATGAAGATGATGTATGAACTTCGTGGATATAACTTCACGGAAGATGATACATTTTTAAAAGCAGGTTTAGAGCATCTTGAGTCTGCAAAAAAGGATATTGCGGATACGAAAGCACTCTCAGCAAAATATCCAGAACTCGCACAACTAAAAGAATCAGCAGGTAAAATTGAGACAGCGGTACTTGAGTATGAAAAACTTGTAAGTGCTACAGATAAAACCGTAAAAGCAATGGGTGTAATCAGAAATGAGATGGATAGCAACGCAAGAGAGTTTATCACCAGTGTCAATGCACTCTTAAAAAGTCAAAATGAAGCAATGGATAAAGAGATAGACGCCGGTGCTGCAGCAAAAGATTTGCAAGAGCGACATGAAAAGATTACTTTGGTAAATGACATCATCGATCTTGGAAACGCTATAAGATTGGCAAATTTTAGAGCACAAGCTATGAGAGATATGAATGTTGTCAAAGAACAAATGGGTATTTTCAACTCAATGGAAGAGAAAATCATAGATACACTCAAGATTACAAGATTGGATAAAGATATCAGAGAGATTGAAGAGGTGCGAAAAGCCAAAAATGGCTATAAGGCAGCTATTGAAAAAATGCTAGTAGCAAATCAAGACCTTAGTAAAATCAATGATGGAAGAGTAAAATATGGCGATGATGCACTAAAAGAAGGCGAGCTTGTCTCAAGAGCTGGGGTTCAGCAAACAGTCGATCTCTCTAATGATGCAAACTCTCAACTAACTAGTGCTGCTACTACGATGATAATAGGACTTATTGCAGCTCTTATAATTGGAATCTTGGCAGCTATATTTATCATCCGCTCTATCACAAAACCAACTATAGAAGCTGTAAAAATGATAGCCGATGCAAACTCACAAGTACTAAGTGCAAGTGATCAGATAGCAGAAAGTAGTCAATCCCTAGCAGAGGGTGCTACTGAGCAAGCAAGTAGTGTAGAAGAGGTATCTGCTACAGTAGAGGAAGCTACAGCTATCAATAACCAAAATGCAGAGAATGGAAGAGAAGCAAACTCTCTAGCAACAGCTGCAAATGATGCTGCAAAGATAGGAAACCATAAAGTCCAAGATCTCATGGTAGCTATGGAAAAAATTACAGATAGCTCTCAAAGAATCGCTAAAATCATCAAAACAATTGATGAAATAGCATTCCAAACAAATCTACTAGCTCTAAATGCAGCAGTAGAAGCAGCAAGAGCTGGAGAGCATGGACTAGGTTTTGCAGTAGTTGCAGATGAGGTAAAAAATCTAGCTCAAAGATCTGCAGATGCAGCAAAAGAGACAGCAACTATCATAGAAGAAGCGATAGAAGAGATAAAAAATGGTAACCAGATAGCAAAAGATACAAATGAGTCTTTTGGAGAGATACTAGAAAAAGCCAAAAAGACAAGTGATCTAATAGGTGAGATATCTGTATCTGTAAAAGAGCAAGCAGATGGTATGAATCAAATAAGTACAGCTATGGGACAAATAGATCAAGTAACACAACAAAATGCAGCAAATAGCGAAGAGGCAGCAGCAGCAGCTGAACAACTAAATGCTCAAGCGGTAAGTATGATGCAGTCAGTGGAGATCATAGGTAGAATAGTTGGGATTCAAATAGATAGTGCTCATGGTCAGTCAAAGAGTACTAAAAAGAAGAGTACACCACCAAAAAAGATAGAGCATAGACCTATGACAAATACAAAATCATCTCCAAAAAAAGATACAAAAAAACAGTCTCCAAAAAGTAAAAATGATGATGAGATATTTCCACTAGATGAAGATGATTTAAAAGAGTTCTAGGAAGGGGTTTTGATGAAAAAGATAGCAATAAGTGGAGCAAGTGGATTTGTAGGAAGCTCTCTTATAAGTGCACTTCAAGATAGATATGAGATAGAAAAGATTAGTAGAGATGACCTCAAAAGTGAGGAGCTACTTAGATCTAAAATAGAAGGCTCTTTTGCGGTGATAAATCTTGCAGGTGCTCCTATTGTTGCTAGATGGAGTGAGGAGTATAAGAAGATTCTTAGAAGTAGTAGGATTGAGAGTACAAAATCTATAGTCAATGCTATCTGCTCTCTAGAGAAAAAACCTGAAGTTTTTATCTCCACCTCCGCAGTGGGAATCTATGATAGCAGAGGCACATATAGCGAATATGACAAAAACTATGGCGAAGATTTTTTAGCAAAACTTTGTGCAGATTGGGAGAGTGAAGCCCTAGAGGCAAAGAAGTGCGGTGTTAGAGTTGCTATTTATAGATTTGGTGTGGTTTTGGGAAAAGGTGGAGGCATGATGGAGAAGGTCATGACACCTTTCTCTCTAGGAGTTGGAGGAACTATTGGTGATGGTAAGCAAGGATTTTCTTTTGTCCATTTGCATGATCTAATAGAGGCAGAGACCAAGGCTTTAGAAGATAGCTCAATGGAGGGCATTTATAATCTTGTCGCTCCAAATCCAATAGACAACTATGAATTTACAAAAACACTAGGTAAGATTCTAAATCGCCCAACGATTTTACCAGTCCCAACTTTTGCACTTAAGCTCCTCTATTCAGAGGGAGCAAAAGTGCTAAGTGATGGTCAAAAGGTGCTACCAAAAAGATTAGAAGAGAGTGGATTTGAGTTTAGATATGGAGATATCTCAAGTGCTCTAAAAGAGGTAGTAGGTTAAGCCTCTTTTGAAGCTTTAGCCTCCTCAATAGCACTATTTATAAGAGCAAAAAGCTCTTTGCTACTCTCCTCTACTTTGTTGAATTTCTCCAAAATCGTATCTTTTGCGTTTATGCAGCTTTTGCTTGCAACACACTCTATGACGCTACTACAATGCTCTTTTATGCTATTTTCAATCCTCTTGATATCTTCTAAATATTTGCTATGAGCGAACTCACTTTTTATAGGTTCTAGACTTGGCTCTTTGCTTAGGAGTTTTTTGGCATCTTCAATAGAGCTAGATGAGTTTACAGCTATGTATGAGTTTGATTTATAGACAATATGTTCAATTTTGAAGAGTGTCATAAATAGGCTTCTTTTCATTCTATTGCCATCGCTACTCAATTTTATTGATTGATCATTGAATGACAAGAATACCTCATCTACTTTTTTGACATCATCTTGAGCATTAAAAGCGATATCTCTTATCTCATTTGAACTCTCTTCTATTTCAGTCATCTGTTGATGCATAGTGTTTATAGAGACTGCTATTTCACTTGTTGCCTTTTGGGTTCGCTCTGCTAGTTTTCTCACCTCATCTGCAACTACTGCAAAACCTCTACCATGCTCACCCGCTCTTGCTGCTTCTATGGCTGCATTTAGTGCGAGAAGGTTTGTTTGAGTGGCAATATCTTCTATAAGTGAGACTACAGATTTTACATCATTTGCATTTGAGGCAAAAAGAGAGATAGTTTCGTTATTTCTTGTGATAATCTCACCTAGTTTTTCCATCTCATCTCTTGTTTTTCTTATATCTTCTTTGCTTGCACTAGATTTTTTGGCTATAGAATCTATCTTATCAGTCATAGATTCCATTAGTGATACATTTGCACTAAGAGATTTCTCTATGGCTTGTAAGCCATCATTTAGCTGAGTTGAGCTGAGTTTTGATAGCTCTCTTGAGAGTTCGTTTTGCCTATTGTATTCATCATTTTCTTTCATGGCATTGATTGCTATATTTATATCTTCTGCATTTATGGCAAATGAACCCTTTAGTCCCTTTGGCATGACTTTTCTAAAAAACTTGCCAGAGTGTGAATACTCTACAGCAGTCCTTACCTCCCTCATAAAAGCCTCTAGTTGATCAAGCATATTGTTGATACCCCAGAAAAGCTCTTTATATATAGGCACATTGGGTATGTGTGTTATTCTAAACTCAAATTCACCCTTTGAGACTTTTTGTGCAACATTTGTAGCTTCATTGATAGTCTTTTCAAGCCTAGTAACATAGGTCATTAGCCATAGGGATATAAATATATTTATAGCTCCTGTAATAATTATAACTGAATAGAAAGCATCAGTTATATGGATAACTATACCTGCTACAAAAGATATGATCATAATACATGATAAACTTACAGCAACCTTATAGTGAAAGAATAAGTTCTTCATAGCTCAAGCCTTTCTGTTCTAGTAGTTCTAAAAGCACTTTTGTTCCTGCATCAACGCCTCCACTCTTCTCCGCTCTTAGCATCTGAGCGTACAGAGGCTTGATAATCTCTAAAGTCTTTTGTGAAGGTTTTCTCCTTACAGAGTGGTAAGCTATTACATTACCTTCTAAACTATATGAAGGTGTTACATTTGCTTGTACCCAGTAGTGTGAGCCATCTTTTGCTAGATTGATTACATAGGCAAATATTTCAGACTTTTTGGAGAGAGTATCCCATAAGAGTTTAAAAACTGCTCTTGGCATATCAGGATGGCGTATTATGTTGTGAGGTTTTCCCAATAGCTCCTCTTCACTATATCCAGACATAGAGATAAATATCTCATTTCCATAGGTTATGATCCCCTTTGTGTCGGTTTTGGAGACAATAATCTCATCATCTCCAAAACTTTTCTCAACCCCCGTAGGTGCTATACTCATTTTAAATTTCCTCCTCTATTTCACAATTGTGTAAATTCTATCTAAATATTGTTAATTTTATCATCTATAAGTCAAAATCCAACAAGCACTACGACTGATCTATCTCTTACAATGTACTCTTTTTGGTTTTTTATCTCTAAGCTATTTAGCACTATATCATAAGGTGAGTTTTTTGATGTATCTATAACATACCTCCAGCGATACTCATCTTCAATACATGGCAGAAGATACTTTATATTTTTCCAGTAAGAGTTTGCTATGAGATAAAAATATCTTATATTTTCAGTGATACAGCTATTATCTTGAGGTGGACACTCTGTATCTTTTAGTTTGATAAACATTGCTACTGACCTTGCATCATCTCTATTTGTATCTTCAAGCATTTTTGGTGTTAGGAATTTTAGTTCTAGATTCTCTTTGTGGTAAGAGTTTAAGTTTTTGGACTTCAAAAATGGATGAGATTTTCTAAATATTATTAAGTTTTTAAAAAATCTAAACATCTCTGAGTTTTTATCTTTGAGGTGCCAATCAACCCAGCTAATCTCATTATCTTGACAGTAGGCATTGTTATTTCCCTTTTGAGTTCTGCAAAACTCATCTCCTGCTAAAATCATAGGTACACCATCTGAGAGCATTAAAATAGTGGCAAAATTTTTCATCTGTCTTTTTCGCAGTATTGTAATATCCTTATCTTCACTTTCACCCTCTACACCACAATTCCAAGAGAAGTTCTCATTTTCACCATCCCTGCTATTTTCTCCGTTTTGAATATTGTGTTTGTTGTTGTAAGAGACTAGATCATTTAGCGTAAAACCATCATGGCAGGTTATAAAATTTATAGAGTGATATGGGCTTCTGCCACTTTTGGAGTATATATCTGGGCTTCCTAAAAGTCTATTTTTCAAAGCCATAGCAAAGCCCTCATCTGATTTTACAAATCTTCTCACATCATCTCTAAACTTTCCATTCCACTCAGCCCATCTTCCCCATGAGGGAAATGAGCCAACTTGATATAATCCAGCGGCATCCCACGCTTCAGCTATTAGTTTTGTGTTAGCTAGTATAGGGTCATTTGCTATCCTCTCTAAAAGTGGAGGGTTTGCTAGCACTTCTCCATTTTGACCACGACCAAGTATGGAGGCTAGATCAAACCTAAACCCATCTACATGCATCTCCACAACCCAATATCTAAGTGATTGTAAAATAAGATCTCTTACTACAGGATTGTTGCAATTTAGCGTATTTCCACATCCTGAGTAGTTTGCGTATTTGCCATCTTTTTCTAGTATATAGTAGGTTTTGTTATCTATCCCTCTGTAGCTATGTGTTTTTCCATCTTCATTTCCTTCACTTGTGTGGTTGAAAACTACATCAAGAATCACTTCAATGCCTGCACTATGAAATCTTTTTACCATCTCTTTGAACTCTAAAATAGCATTTCCATCTTTAGGGTTTACTGCGTATGAGGCTTTTGGTGAAAAAAAGTTGATTGGATGATAACCCCAAAAATTTACAAGCCTTTTTTTTGTGATTGGATCAATCCTATTGCTATCTGATTCTTCAAACTCATATATAGGAAGTAGCTCAACTGCTGTGATTCCTAGCTCTTTAAGATATGGAATCTTCTCACATAATCCTAGAAATGTGCCACTATTTTTTACTTTTGAGCTTGAAGAGTATGTGTAGCCTCTCACATGTAGTTCATATATGACAGTCTCAGAAAATGGTGTATTTAAAAACCTATCATCTCCCCAGTCAAAATCACTATCAAAAATAATAGATCTTCTTTTTGAGTAGCCATCATAAGCTTCTATATCTCCACTTCTAATATACTCAATACCCCATTTTTCACCACCACTCAATGCCCTTGAACATGGATCGATGAGTGTTATATTTTTATTATATCTATGTAGGTTTGGATTTTCGTTGGGATATTTATCCATTCTGTATCCATATCTAATCTTTTTAGAATCTATACCACTTATGAGAACATGCCAGATACTTCCAGTCTTATTTAGCCTATCATCAAGCTCTATTTCAGCCACAGGCTCATCCTCTCCGCTCATAAACAAAAGTAGAGTAACAGATGTTGCATTTTTGGAAAATATGGAAAAATTTACTCCAAATTTTGTAATGCTGCTACCAAAAGGTAGAGGCGATCCTCTCTCTATTTTGAATATCTTGTCCATCTGCTCTCTAGTAAGAATTGACATTACACACTCCTAAACTAATCTATTTTGCAATATTGTTAACTTATCTGCTATAATAGCAGATATTTTTTTCACAAGGATTATAGATTTATAAAACAGTAGCAGTTTTTGGTGGCTCATTTGACCCTCCCCATATTGCTCATGTAGAGATAGTCAAAGAAGCACTAAAAGAGCTAGATGTGGATAAGATATTTGTAGTTCCAGCCTATCTTAGTCCATTCAAAAATGACTTTCATGCTTCACCACAAAAAAGAGTAGAGTGGGTAGAGAGGGCTTTTGAAGATTTAAAAAAAGTTGATATTTTAAGATTTGAGATAGAGCAAAAAAGAGCAACTCCCACAATTGAGACTATCAGATATATAAACAAGAGATTTAATCCCAAAAAGATCTATCTAATAATTGGAGCTGATAATCTAAAATCACTTCATAGATGGAATGAATATGAGGAACTTTGTAGGCTTGTAGAGTTTGTAATAGTCACTAGGGAAAATATAGAGATAGATAGAAAATATAGGGTTTTGGAGCTAGACAAAAAGATAAGCTCTACTTTGGTTAGAGAGAGTTTTGGGCACATGAATATACCAGAGTGCATAAAAGAAGATGTACAGAGGTACTATTTTAAGCCTTAGCGTAGCTAAAAATCAAGGGCGGTTCACTGCCCGCGAGCACTCCGCTGAGGAGAACCCAGCGTTAGCGTAGCTTTTTGAGCTTTGCTCAAGAAGCGATTTATTATTAGCGTAGCTAAAAATCAAGGGCGGTTCACTGCCCGCGAGCACTCCGCTGAGGAGAACCCAGCGTTAGCGTAGCTT
>JAABSR010000034.1 GCA_011390245.1 Campylobacterales bacterium | reverse complement strand
TCTCATGCTCCTCTATCTCTCTTCTCTCTCTTCTTGCTTCAATAGACTCATTTGTTGTTTGCTCATTTCCTCTTTTGGCTTTTAGAGGTCTTTCAAAATATGGTATTTTGAAATAGAGTATTCCATCTTTTTGCACCACCTCATCGTTGCTCAAATCCATATTTTTTAGGTGGAGAGTTTTCCCTTGCGTATCTATTGAGAGGTATAGAGTTTCAAAATCATCTTCAATAATAATAGTTGCTAGTTTTTTTCCTTCAAGAAGTGTGTAGAGTGTGCCATATAAAAGATCAAGTGTCTTATCAAATTTAAATGTAGCACCTGCATTGTATCTACTAAACACATCTATAAGCCAACTACCAAAATCCATCACATTCTCTTCATCTCTTATGACAAAATGCGTCTTGAAGCATCTCACTTTTTTGCTAAATATGTTGATAGCCCCTATAGAGTGCATAGGTGTGCTTTGATCTTTTTTTATTTTGATAAGCTCTATGAAGTTTCTGATTTTGTAGTGCAATATTTTTCTATCTATGGGTTTTCTTATGTATGCATTTGCACCAATTTCAAGTAAGTTCTCTTCTACTTGCGAATCTTCAATAGCCGTGATTACAAGAACTACAACATCTTCTAGCTCTTCTTTTATAACCTTTGTTGCCTCTATACCATCGACATTTGGCATCATGACATCCATAAGTATGATTTCTGGCTTTATTTCTCTGCTCTTATCTATAGCATCTTGACCATCTATTGCCTCAAAAATAGAGATATTTGAAATTTTTCTTATTGAGGACTTGAGGATAATTCTGTTATCTTCTTTATCATCCACTATAAGAACTTTTATACTCTCACTCATGTTTTGACCCTCTCTTTATTGAAGATTTTTATTTTTACTACAAATTTGCTTCCTTCGCCCACTTTTGATTTTACTTCTATATCAAACCCTAAGTCATCGCAATATCTCTTCACTATTCCAAGCCCAAGACCAGTGCCTTGATCATTTATGTTTACTTGAGAAAATGGTACAAATATCTCATCTAATTTATCCTCTCTTATTCCTCTACCACTATCTTCAAAGACCAAATGCACCTCATCTTTTTCTACTTTTGTAGATACTTTTACATATCCCTCTTCTGTAAATTTTATAGCATTTGAGATGAGATTTAGAGCTATTTGCATAACTCTTCTTCTGTCACTTTTTATATAAATTCGCTCTTTGCTTTTCTCCAAAATATACTCTATATTTTTGCCCACTTTGAGCGAAAATGTGTTTTGGTGCAAGATATCCAAAAGCTCATTTACCTCTATTAGTTTATCTTCATATTCTATTTTGCCAGCTTCTAGTTTGGAAAAATCCAAAATATCATTGATAAGCTTTAGAAGTTGTTTTGAGTTGTGCAAAACTCTTGCAAGATAGTTTTTAGAATCCTCTCTAATCTGCTTATCTTCGACTATGAGTTCAAAATCTTCTATAACCATATCAGTAAAATTTATGATTGCATTTAGAGGTGTTCGCAACTCATGAGAGACACCACTTATGAAGATAGATTTTGCTTCTACTGCTTTTAGTGCCTCATTTCTAGCAGTAATTAGCTCAAGATTTTTATACTTAAGCTCAGAGAGTTTGTTTTGGAGCTCTTTTGTTTGGTTGTTGACTAGGGATTCTAGATTTTCATTGAATATTTTGAGATCTCTATAGCTACTTTCTAAAAGCAGAGATGAATACTTAAAAGAGCTTCCAATCTCTTGAAGCTCTTTTGGCATCGATTTGAACTCCTCTATCTCAAAAACTTTATCTGGCTTGTACCCTTTGAGCAATTTTGAGATATAAGATAGGGGTTTTGCTATCTCTTTGTCTAAAAGATAGTAGCCTACATTCCAAATAATGAGCGTCCAAATAAAAGAAAATATCATCACTATATCAATAATAGCTCCATAGTCTTTTGTGATATTTTTTTTTGGAAAATCAACCACCAAATGCCAATCAATAGACTCAAGATGTGCAACAATAAAAAATCTATCTTCACTATAGGAGCTATCTTGTGCTGAAATCTCACCATACCCAAACCCTCTAATCTCTATCTTTCTTTTGATATCTTCTATAGTCTTATGATCTGGCTACACTTATTCATACCCTTTTTTAGAGGTAAGAGTGCTCTCAAACCAGCTATTTTCCACATCACTTAGATCTATATTTTTCAGAAATCCATCCTCTGTGTAGTAGTCTTGCGTGAGAGCAGAAGCCATGTAGATTCTATTTAGATTGAAATAGGTTTTTATATGGTGTAGTTCATTTTTTAGCTCATCATCCATTTTTTTTTGCGATATTCCATCTTTTAGAAACGCATTGATTCCTGTATGTGAAGTGATGTATTTTCCTATGGTTATTGACTTTTCAAAGATAGAGTTTACTTTTGCACTTTTGTACTCTACTATCTCTTTTATCTGTTTTGGGATTATTCTATTTTCGATGATTATAGAGATAGTAGAAGATACAAACAAATATAGCAGCACACCCATGAAGAGAGCAATAATTACGCTTGGAATTATAAATCTAAATTTGATATTATCAGGAAAAAATAGAAATAACTTATTTTGTTTGAGTTTATGGATTTCCATAGTGACACCCTTGAGACATATACTTCTCCAAAATATTTAGAAGCTCTTTTCGTGAAAATGGCTTTTCTAAAACCTCATCAGCTCCAATATCATGATATTTCTCTTTCATCTCAGCAAAAATAGAAGCAGTGATTACAATAATAGGCTTATTTTTATACTTTTCATTTTTCTTAATTTTGCAAATTAGATCATCGCCTCTCATATTTGGCAACATAATATCTATGAGAAAAATATCAGGAACAAGCCCTTCTTCTAGTTTTTCTAAAGCTTCCAAGCCATCTTTTGCCCAATAAAGTTCTAATCCCTTAACCTTTTTTAGGTTCGCTTTTATGACCATAAAATTATCATTATTATCCTCAGCTACCAACACTTTCATAGAAGCTCCAAAAAACCTATCTAGTTTAGTATAAATATAATACCAAAAAAATAGATGAATGTAGAGAATCTAATATGTAGATATAGAAGATGAGTCAAATATCATCTTTAATCATTTCAAATTGGACTAAAGATTTAAAATAGCACCTTGTGCTTGCATTTTCGACATTAGGTCATTAAATTTTGCATCATGTTTTTGCAAGAGATCCCTTAGAATCTCTTTTGATTTTAACCAATCGCCACTATTTTCGTTCTCTTTTAAAATCTTATAGACCTTTTCAATCTGCTCTATAGCAGATTCATCAGCCTTTTTTCTAATAGAGATATACCCCTTTTTTTCGCCACTTGTTTTATCTATGATAGGGGAGGCTGTTGCATATACCCAGTAGAAATTGCCATTTTTAGTTTTGTTTTTGACAAAAGCATTGGCATCTAAATTGTTATGTATTTTTACCCACAGAAGCCTAAAAACGATTTTTGGCATGTCAAAATGTCTTATAAGATTGTGATTTTTGCCTATAAGATCTTCTTCTCTATACTCGCTATACTTTAGAAATGTCTCATTTACACTTGTGATGTAGCCATGTAAATCAGTTCGTGAGACAATCCTCTCACCTTTTTCTAGTATCAACTCCAATATAACTCCTTTATGCCCTCAAAACACAACACAAGCATGACTAAAATTACATAAAAAAAGAAACTATAGTCTATACTCTACAGATTTTTTATGGGCATCAAGTCCTTCACTATCTGCTATAAGAGCACAATACTCTCCTACCTCTTTTATAGCTTTTTTTGAGAAGCTAATTATTGAGCTTTTTTTCATGAAGTGCTCAGTAGAGAGTGGTGAGAAAAATCTAGCAGTACCTCCAGTTGGAAGTGTATGATTAGGACCTGCTATATAGTCTCCTATTGCCTCAGGTGTATTTTCTCCTATGAAAATTGCCCCAGCATTTTTGATAAAAGGTAGTATCTCAAGATTAGAATCGCACAAAAGTTCAAGATGTTCAGGAGCGATTTTATTCATAAGCTCTATGGATTCTTCCAAGCTTTTTGTGACTATGATTACACCTCTTTGTTCGATTGATTTTTTTGCGATTTCAGCTCTTTTTAGAGATTTTAGCTCCTCATCTACACATTTACTAACCTTCAAGGCTAAATCTTTGCTATGGGTCACAAGGATTGAACTTGCCATCTCATCATGCTCTGCTTGAGAGAGGAGGTCTATTGCTATATATTTCTCATTTGCATTTTCATCTGCTATGATACCTATCTCGCTAGGCCCTGCAATCATGTCGATATTTACATCACCATATACTATCTTTTTTGCAGTGGCTACATATATATTTCCAGGTCCTGTTATGACATCTACTTTTGGGATAGTATTGGTTCCATAAGCCATAGCACCTATTGCACTTGCTCCGCCAACTTTATAGATTTTCTCTAATTTGCAAAGATAGATAGCTGCTAGAAGTAGATCATTTGGGCTATTTTCTGGTGTTGGAGTGCATACTACTATCTCTTTTACACCTGCGACAATTGCAGGAATAGCATTCATCAAAAGTGAGCTAGGATATGCTGCTTTTCCTCCAGGTATATAGAGTCCAGCTCTCTCTACGCTTCCTACTTTTTGACCTAAGATAGTCCCATTATCCTCGAAATCTATCCAAGATTTTGGTTTTTGTTTGGAATGAAATGAGTAGATTCTCTCATAGGCTTTGTAGAGTGTTTCAAGCATTTTTTTATCTAGATTGTCATAAGCTTTTTTACACTCTTTTTGGGATATTTCAATATCGATATCCTCTTTTGGTGACCATCTATCAAATCTCTCTATATGTCTAAAAATAGCTTTATTGCCTTCTATTCTTATCTCTTTTATAAGACCTGAGACTTTTGGGATGATGTTTTGCATATCCATAGAGGCTCTATTTAAAATATCCATAAAATCATTTGAAAAGTTCTTATCTGTTGAATATAGCGTTTTCAATTGGCTGCTCCACTTTTAATATCTCTATCAAGCTTGTTTCTCAAAAATCTAGCCTTCTCTCGTGCAAATTGCTGCATATCTACAACCTCATCCATCTCATCAACAATCTCAACTCCAAGAAGTGTCTCTATAGCATCTTCAAGTGAGACTACACCTGAGGTTTGCCCAAAAGAGTCGTGCACTAAAAATAGGTGCTCTTTTCTCTTTACAAACATATCTATAAGATTTAAGACTGGAATATTTTCAGAGACTGCAAACATTGGCACACATATCGACTCTACAGTAACTTCATTGTTACCCTCAATCGATTCTTCGAGTATTGTCTGGTTGAAAGTCACACCTAAAATATTATCAAGATTATCTTTATAGACTGGGATTCTAGAGTGTAGATACATATTTTCCATATCTATAGCATCTTTTACTTTTGTGTTTGCCTCTATGGCAAAAACAACACTTCTTGGGGTGAGGATATCTTTTGCTCTATAGTTTTTGAGTTTTAGAAGATTCTCTATCAAGTCCGTCTCTTTGGATTTCAAAGAGCCCTCTTTTTCTCCCATCTCAGCAACTGCTAAAATCTCCTCTCTGCTTATAAAACTCTTATCTCCATTTTTTAAAAATCTAGTGATAAAAGACGATACCCACACAAATGGAAATGTTATTTTTGTCATAAAAAATATAGCATAACTAGCAGGAGCTATTATATTTCTCCAGTATGTCGCACCTATTGTTTTGGGGATAATTTCAGAAAAATAGAGTATCACTAGCGTTAGAAAGATTGCTACAAAAGCCTGCTTGTCTATACCAAATACCAGTACAGCTTGTGCACCAACAGCAGCAGCACCCATGGTGTTGGCAAAAGTGTTCAAAACCAATATAGAGGAGATTGAGCTATCTATCTCCTCTTTTAGCTTCCTAATAATTTTACCAACCTTCTCATTTTGTTTTGAGTAGCTCTCAATGTACGAGGGAGTTATTGATAGAAGTGCTGCTTCAAGGATTGAGCAAAGGAAAGAGATTCCTACCGTCAAAGTGATGTATATTATTAAAAGTGTCATTTTTTAGTCATAGCCTTTGCTATGCTACTCTGGTCTTCTGAGTCTATTTTTTTCTCTCTTTTTAGTTGATTTTGTTTTTGTACATCTACACGCGTAGGTTTTTTATGATTTCGAGATTATACCTAAAAAAACTCTATTTTCAAGAAATGTTACAAATTAGTACACTATCTTTGCGATTGTAGCCTCTTTAGCGCCTCTTTTACGATATCAGATGTGCTCTGTGCAGTGCATAGTTTTAGTACTTTATTGATGATATCTCCTTTAAAACCTAAGGATTCTAAAGCCAAATACGCCTCATGGTTTGCACTTCCCTCTTTGCTCTCTTTCTCTCCTAGTTCAAGCGTAAATCCTGCAAGCTCTACCATAATCCTACCAGCACTTTTTGGGCCAATACCAGGGACTCTTTGCAGTGCTTTAGCATCTTTGCTCTCTACTATTTTTGCAAATGTAGCAGGTGTAAAAGTAGAGCATATAGCCATCCCAACTTTTGCACCTACGCCATTTATTTTTATAAGAGTGTCAAACATAATCTTCTCACTAGAATCCAAAAAGCCATAAAGTGACCAGTTATCTTCCCTGATAATCTCTGTGATAAGTAGCTTGATTTCTCCATCTTTTAGAGCTTGAGAGCAGTTTATTGAGATAAATACCTCATATATAATACCGCTACAATCAATATAGACTTTAGTAAGCTCTTTTTTCTCTATTTTTCCTCTAATACCTGCTATCAATTCTCAAATCCTTCTGCTTCATATAGATCTTGATCTTTTTTTATCAATCTTATCTCTCTATCTCTCTCTTTTGGTTTGTAGATAAAAGTCTGCTTAGGCTCTAAGATCATAAATTTTATCTCATTAAAGCCTCTCCATTTATCATGGACTAATATTTTTGCATCTAAGACAGAGCTATTTAGTGCCTCTATTTTGCTTTTTAGTTCCTCATTTATCTTATGGGTTTTGGCTATTTTTGCCCTTATCTCTTTTGCACCATTTATGAGAAATTTGAATTTTTTGATTCTATCTAAAAGTATCTTTGGAGGAGTCCCATTTTTTCTTTTTATATCTGCTATCTTCTCTTTTATAGATTCTATATTCTCTCTGTTTTGGCTGATCAAATCAAGTCTTTTTTGAAGCTCTCTTTGGTTGGTTGATAGCTCTTTTAAGAAGAGTGCATTTTGCTTCTCTATCTCCTCTATCTCTTCTTGGACTTCATAGTATGCTTTTGGATCGATAAAAAATCTATTCTCATCCCCGCTTATTTTATCTATCTCTATTTTATTTGATGCGTAGATTCTGGAGTGGGAGTGTAAATCCTCTATGAAGACATTTTGTGCCCTTATAACTCCACTTAGAGATTTCTCCACCTCACAAGTCTGTGCATCAACTACACCACCCTCTAAGCTTCCTATAAAGACCTCTTTTGCTTTCACATATCCTTTGTGTATCGCTATATGGACGGTATCTGCGTATATATTGGAGCTCATGTGAGTTTGACCGCCAATTTCTACCTCTCTAGCTTTTATCTCAACCCCACTTCCGATATTTCCAGCAGCATAAACTTCACTCACTTCAATACTTAAGCCCTCTCCTATAGACTCTTTTAAGAAGTTGTTCTCTTCAATCCTAACCACCATACCAGAATCTATACCAGCTCTTAGAGATCCAGTGTTTTTAAAGCTTACTTCATTTATCTCCATCTCCTCTTTGATAGTGATTCGGCTATTCTCTTCACTAACATAACCATTTCTAGCAGCAATAAAAACTACTCTATTATCTTCATCAACCTGCTCTATAGTCTCATCTGTGTTGAAGTCTATTTTTGCCTCGCTTGTAGGATCTTTTGCTTTTACAAAGACTCCTGCACAGTCTCTATAGTCGTCTCCTTTTTGAGGTTTGATAACTTCTATTATCTCTTCATCCTCTTTTACAGCGATCATAAAGTCTCTCTCTTTGTAATCTACCTTTTCTTCACCCTCATTTTTTTTATTTTTTTCTCTATATATGTATCTTATCTTGGCATCAACACTCACTTTTGGCTGAGAGAGGGAGCATAAGTTTATAGTATATTCATCCTCTATATCTCCTCTTTTGAGCAATTTTGCAAACTCTACAACCTCACCCTTTAGCCTCTCATGGTCAAAATCAAAAACTAGTAGCCCATGTCTAATCTTTCTTCTTATGAGCTCATCATAGAGTCTGCTCTCTAGATTCTTCAAAGTGTTCATAGAATCCTCTATATTGATAACCGCATCTATTTTTGTTTTTGTTCTATTTGAGATGATATTTATAGTGTATGGAAATGAGTCTTCAGAGTTTTTGCTAACAATATTGATTGCATATTTCTGTTTTATCTTAAAGCTAGCATCATCCCAATACTCTTTTTCTAGATAGTTTTGAAGCTTCTCATTTTTGCTTTCATTGAAGTGAGTTTGAGCATGAGTTTTTATGTAGGTAAATATCTCTACAACCCTAAAATCAAGCTCATTAGGTTCAATATCTTTTGATTTTGCAAAATAGTTTATCTCATCTTTTGGGGAGTCACACTCTGGTATAAAATGAGAATATTTATCTTCAGTCATGAAACTTATCTTGCCCTGCTATAATATGATTGAAAAGTAATAGAATCTTTAGGTATATTCTATAGTAATTCTCTAATTTTGGACTTAAAAGCAGTTTTCTTATGATAAAAAGAGCTATTTTTACAAACTCTACAGGAACTTTTGCATCTAGAATCTTAGGCTTTATAAGAGATTTGATGATGGCTTCTATACTTGGGGCAAATATATATAGTGATATATTTTTTGTTGCCTTCAAACTACCAAATCTCTTCAGGAGAGTCTTTGCAGAGGGTGCATTTACTCAAGCATTTCTTCCTTCATTTGTAGGAGCTTCGCAAAAGGGTGCTTTTACTATGAATATATTTTTTAGATTCTTAGCAGCTATTATTCTTTTTTCTGTTGTTGTAGTTATATTTGATAGCTTTTTTACGAAACTCATAGCTTTTGGATTTGATAGAGAGACTATAGAGCTTGCAGCACCACTTGTGGCTATAAATTTTTGGTATTTAGATTTTGTGTTTATTGTCACATTTTTTGGAGCACTGCTTCAATATCGCTCTATCTTTTGGGTTTCAGCCTACTCTAGTGCGTTGCTAAATATCGCTCTAATTGGAGCACTTATTATTGCTAGAGAAAAGGAGCAGAATGAAATAGTCTATATTTTAAGTTATGGTGTTTTAGTTGGTGGATTATTGCAGGTTTTGTTGCATATTATTCCACTAAAAAATGCTGGATTGTTCAAACTCTTTGATGTAGGAATCAAAGAAATTTCAAGAAAAAAAGATAGAAGCCAAGATTCTATAAGGAGATTTTATAAACAGTTTTTTCCAGCTGTACTTGGAAGTTCAACTGCTCATATTTCTGCTTTTATTGATACATTTTTGGCCTCATTTTTGATGGCTGGCTCTATTAGTTATCTCTATTATGCAAACCGAATTTTTCAGCTCCCTATGGCGTTATTTGCGATAGCCACTGCTGTTGCACTTTTTCCTACAATCGCAAAAGCTATAAAAAATAGTGATGAAGAAAAAGCCTTGAACTTTTTAAAAAATAGCTTCTGGTTTCTAGCTTTTGTACTCACTTTATCAACCATTGGTGGGATTATTTTAAGCAAAGAGATTGTTTGGCTTCTCTTTGAAAGAGGTGAATTCAGTAGAGAGGATACAGAGATTTCAGCTCTTGTTTTGAGTATGTATATGATTGGACTTCTCCCTTTTGGACTTGCTAAAATCTTCTCTTTGTGGCTCTATTCAAAGCAGAAGCAGGTTGTTGCTGCAAAAATTTCTGCTAAAGCATTAGGAGTAAATATCATCTTTTCATTGGCTTTGATATATCCTTTTGGTGTTTTTGGGCTTTCGCTAGCAAGCTCTTTTGGTGGATTTGTGCTATTTGTTTTGACTATCAAAGAGTTTGGTTATGACAAATTTATTACAATCATAAAAGATATAAAGCTTTTTTATCTAATTTTTGTTTTAATTGTAGAGATAGTTTTACTTCTAACTTTAAAAAATATGGTAGAAATTTTCTGATATAAATAAGGTGTATTTATGAACATAATAAAAATATATGATACAAAAAGAAAAGAGAAAGTAGCTTTTGAGACAATAGTTGAAAATAGGGCAAAGATATATGTTTGTGGACCAACTGTATATGATGATGCCCATTTAGGACATGCAAGAAGTGCAGTAGCCTTTGATCTTTTGCATAGACTTTTGAAATGCAATGGATATGAGGTGGAGTTTATAAAAAACTTTACAGATATAGATGATAAGATTATTGCTAGGTCAAAAGCTAGCCAAAGAAGTTGTGAAGATATAAGCAAAGAGTACATCAAATCCTATCTAGAAGATATGGATAAAATGCTTGTTTTAAAAGCCAACCATGAGCCAAAAGCAACTGAGTATCTAAAAAAGATGGAAGATATGATAGAGATATTATTAAGTAGAGATATAGCCTACAAACTTCCAAATGGAGATATCTACCTTGATGTAGAAAAAGATAGCCTCTATGGTTCCCTTAGCAAGAGAATAGAAGATGAAAATTCTCAAAGCAGGATAGAGAATGATGAGCAAAAAAGAAATAGAAGAGATTTCGCACTTTGGAAAGCATACAAAGGGGATGATGATGTCGGATATGATAGCCCTCTTGGCAAAGGAAGACCAGGATGGCATATCGAGTGTAGTGCTATGATAGAGCAGTTTGCTTATGAGGGAGACTATGCTATTGATTTACATGCTGGGGGAGCGGATTTGATCTTTCCTCATCATGAAAACGAGGCGTCTCAAACTAGATGTGCCAAAGAGCAAGAGATTGCCAAATATTGGATGCATAATGAGTTTGTCACAATAAATGGCGAAAAGATGAGTAAATCCCTAGGAAATAGCTTTTTTGTAAAAGATGCACTAAATATCTATGATGGAGAGATTATAAGATTCTATCTTCTAAGCACTCACTATAGAGCACCTTTGCATTTTAGTGAAGAGGATTTGTTGGTCTCAAAAAAGAGGCTAGATAAGATATATCGCCTGAAGAAGAGAATCTATGGAGTAGAAAAAAAGAGTGAAGATACAGGTTTTAAAGATGAGCTTTTAGACACTCTTGGTGATGATTTAAACATCTCAAAATCTCTAGCCACCATAGATGAGATGATTGCAAAGTATAATGAAACTCTAGATAATGAGCCAAAAAACAAAGAGGCAAAAGCAAAAATAAATAAAAATATAGAGTTTATCACCTCACTTTTGGGCGTTGGCGGTAAAGATGCTTATGAGTATTTTCAGCTAGGAATTTCACCTGAACAAAAAGATGAGATAGAGAATCTTATAAAAAGAAGAGAAGAGGCAAAAAAGATAAAAAATTTCAAAGAAGCTGATGAGTTAAGAGAAGAGTTAATAGCAAAAAATATCTCTATTATGGACACACCTCAAGGTACTCAATGGGAGAAGATATAGATATGAGCAGTGCATCAACTTGTGATATCAAATCTTTCAAAGAGGGTTATACACCTGCTATAGATAAAACCAATCCTAAAGTTCAAGTTACTCAAAATGGTGAAGAGCTTTTTACTTATACAAATTTTGAAAATCTAACAACTACTTTGGGTTCAACTTTTGAAGAGCTTTCTGGCTCTTTTGAACCGATAAAACATGTCTCTCAAAAGAAGAGAGTAAAAATAGAAATAGCTGAAGAGGTGGATGGAAAATCACTAAATGAGGCACAAAAAACACTTCTAAAAGTTAGGGAGAGATTTAGCTTTTTTAAGAATATGAATGATAGTGAGGTTTTATCAGTTACATCTGAAGTGAGGATGTTAAAGCTAAAAAATGGCGAAATTATTTTTGAGCAAAACACTAGCGGAAAAGATGTCTTTTTTATTATAGGCGGTCTTGTCTCTATCTCTGTTTCAGAAGATGGAGTGGATAGGATTGAGGTGGCTAGATTGGGTGGAGAGACTATTTTTGGTGAGATGGCACCTATCACAAAAGAGAAGAGGAGTGCTAGGGCTATGGCAGCAAAAGATGGTACAACTCTTCTATCTTTTAGGATTGATGATGAGATAGATGACAAAAAGGCAAAAGCTAGTGCGATTCTTTATAAAAATTTTACATCTATGTTGGCTGATAAACTTATCAAAACAAACAAGATGGTCTTAGAGAGTAGGAAATAGTGCACGGAAAGATAACTTATTATAGTTCACAAAATGGACTAGGAACAATCACCAATAAAAACAAAAGAGTTTTTGAACTGACAAAAAAGTGTTGGCATGATGCTAAAACTATACCTAGTGCAGGCATGTATGTAGTATTTAGGTATGATGAAAAAGAGGGTATCACAGATTGTAAAGCCTCATATATCCAATCTTTTGAAGATAATATGTTTTTAAAAGAGAGCGATTTTTGGGAGAGTGAAGATGATGATGCCCTCCAAGATATAGAAGAGAGAAGGCAAGAAGATCTCATCATCCAAGAGATGGGCAAAATAGATCTCAAAAAGCTAAAAATAGTAAAACCAAACAAGTCTATAGCCTCTTGCTTGCAAAATCATTTCCGAATACATGTGGAGGCTATAGAGAAAAATAGTCACACTACTGAAGGAAGAAGTGGTCATCAAAGACTTGACTATTTTTTGGTAAAGAGATTTCTAGATAAGGCTTTAACGCAACTTCTTTTTATGGATAAAAGAATCTCTATGGATGATTTTAACTCTACAAAGAAGAAGATTGTAGAGCTTGAGTATCTCTACCACTCGTTTGTAAAAGGAGCTAAAACTACCAAAGAGGAGCTTATAGAAGATGTCTTTTTAAAATACCAAATCACATATCTAGCTATCAAAAAAAAGCTTCAGACTCTAGAAGAGAAAGCTATGGTATTTGAGGCAAAGCTAAAATCACTTGAAAGTGAAATAGCTTCTTTAGAAGAGAAGATAAAAAATGCTCAAGATGGAGATGGGGTGAGCATACTTAAAGCAAAACTAGAATCCAAGAAAAATGACAAAGAAAAAGCCTTGCAAGGTGGAGGTGAACAGGTAAAAATATATAAAAAGGTGGATGGATTTTGCAATAAATTTATGGATTTTCATACAACTGAGCTTCCAAAAGCATACAATGAGATGAAAAATCATATAAAAAATGAGCTAAGAAGGATAATAGATTGTGTTGCTTATGACCTAGACTACACTATCTGGAAAAAGGCCATGAGTAGCGATAGTGTAGAGGGTACATTTTACAAGCAAGATGTTGATGGTTCATTTTGTGCCATGACATTTTTGAGATACTATCTAAAGAGGCTAGATAAGAATAAAATGCAGCAATCAGACAAAATCCTATATGGATTGATGCTTGATTATGACAAAAATAGATCAAGAAGATTTGTAGTGGTATCTGAGAGTTTTGGTGTATCAAAAAAGATAAAACTTTTCATACTCTCCTCAAACAAAGACTATAGAGTTGTGATCATAAATAGACCAATAGAGCTATACAATGCAATAAAAACTAGCAGATATGATGTCGCAATAGTAGATAAAAATATGAAATCCATCGATCCAATAGAGTTAATGGATAGAGCTAGGAGAGATACAGTAAATAAAAAGCTGAAATTTATACTTTTTGATGAGTAGTGCTACTCTTGCAACGCCAAAAGTTCTATGCTAAATTGTGCTCCATCATTTGTATTTTTTGCACTCAAAGTGCCACCCATGTGATCATGTATCACCCTCTTGCTAAGGCTTAGTCCAATACCAGTGCCCAAGCCTTTTTTGGTGGTAAAGTACTCTTCAAATATCTTATCTGGCAGAAGATTTTGCTCTATCCCTCCACCGTTATCTCTAAAATGTATAGCAACTTTTTGCTCATTCTCCTCAAAAAATATCTCTATTTTTGGCTTCTTTATCTTCCTTTCTGAAAATACCTCTATAGCATTATTTATGATATTTATTATCACCTGTTTTAGTTCGTTTGGATACCCCTCTACTTTGTTTTTTATCTTATCTTGTGATATATTTACCTCTATATAGTCTCTATTTAGAAGAGTGGATAGGAGTTTTAGAGTATCCTCTACTATGGTTTTTGGATTAAATTTTTCTTTTTCCCTGTTGGTGCTAAAAAAATTTCTAAGCTCATTTGCAGTTTTGCTCATAAAATCGACTTGATTTAGTATCTCATTTGCTGATTTTATTAGTTCATCCCTATTGTCTAGATCATCTTCAATAGTGCTTGCTACAAGAGATATAATATTTACAGGCTGTTTCCATTGATGCATGATAGAGCCTACTATATTTCTTATATTTTCTGTTCTTGATTGCTCTATTTTTAGATAGAGTTCTCTTTTTTTTATACTCTCTTTTGTGACATTATCTACTTTTATGAAGAGGCCATCTTCTACTCTTATGCACTCAAATTGGAGATAGGTAAATCTTGATTCTTCATCAAAAGATATCTCAAATTTAGTAGTCTCTAAATTTTGCATAGTTTTTGCAAACATATCAAAAATAGAAGCACCCTTTAGGTCAGGTAGGTTTTTTTTGAAAAATGGATAGATAGTGCAGATATTTGTCTTGTTGGATTTTTTTATACTTGGAAATATATCTAGTGAGCTTTTGTTGGCAAATCCCACTTTGAAGTCTTGAATCTCTTCTTTTTCATCAAGTATTGGCTCTAAAAAAATTATTCCAGAGCTAGAAGCTTTTAAAAATGAGAGCAGATTTTTATAAGATATTTCTTTCATGTTCAAATAGCCTAATAAGAATGTAACTTTTAGTGCTATTTTACATAATAGATATTAAATTCTTTTATACTATCAAAACAGGACATTTTGCTAGTCCTGCGATTTTATGTGAAACACCACCTAGTAGATAACCACTAAGGTCGCCATCACCATGAGTTCCTACTACTATCAAATCAATCTCATTTATTTTTGCAAAGGCAAGGATTTGCTTAGCAATCTGCCCGCCTTTTATAAATCCTCTAACTTTTGTTACACCACACTCTTTTGCTATCTCTTTGCCACTCTCTACAATCTCTTTGGCATAAGAGCTTAACACATCATCTAGCTTCTCTGGCTCACTTGGGCGGATCATAGAGAGAGAGCTCTCTATGAAGCTGTGATGGCGAAAAACTGAGAGTATCAAGAGTTCAGAATCAAACCTTTTTGCAATCTCACAAGCTTTTTTAAGTGCCTCTGTAGAGTTTTCTGATCCA